>JALTMS010000419.1 GCA_027001345.1 Acidobacteriota bacterium
CCACCCCCTCCGCCGCCCCCCCTGCCCGAGAGCGGCAACACCGGCGCGGCCGGCGCGCCGCCGGTGGCCCTCGATGCTCCGGAGCCCCTCGACGCTTCCGCTGCCAGCACCGGCAGTCCTCGGGGACGGGTCGCCTCCTCCCGTGGAGAGCGTTCCCGCACGATGCTGATCGGCCTGCTGCTGGTCGTCCTGCTGGCTACCGGCGGATGGTACGGCTACGGATGGTGGAAGGGACAGCAGTCACCGGAAGCCGTACCGCCCACTCCGCCGACGACCCCGGTCGCGGCTTCCGAGCCGGCAGCCACTCCTGCAGCGACGGCTGTTCCGGTCGAGCCTACCGAGACGGCCGATGCCACTCCGCCGCCGCCGAACGAGCCCCAGGCGCCGGTCTACACGGCTCGGGACGTTCCCCGGTTGCTCGCCGAGGCCGAGCGCCTGCTGGCCGCCGGCAAGCAGGCCGAGGCGGTGAAAGTGTTGATCGTCGCCCAGCAGGCGGATCCCACCAGCTTCGAGGTCGTCGAGCGCCTGCAGGATGCCCGGGCCGCGTTGCGCGAGCGGCAGCAGGCCGAGGAGCGCATCGCCATCGGCAGGGATGCCTTCGAGGCCGGGAGCTACGAGGAGGCGCTGCGGATCTTCTATCGCGTTCCCAAGGCCTACCAGCCGGAAGGACTCGAGCGCTGGATCGCCAACGGCTGGTACAACCTGGGGGTGCGCTCCCTGCAGGCCGGTGACGTGGTCGAGGCGGCGCGCTTTTTTGCCGATGGTCTCGAGCTGGTACCCGGAGACGTGGGTGCTCAACGCAACCGTGAGCTGGCCCGGCGTTACCGTCGGCGCGGTCTCGACGACGCCTACCGGCTCTATGTCTCCCGGCTGAGCCTGCGCGGCCTGGAGGACTAGATGTCGGAGCGGCTCCGTTTCCCCACCACTTCCTGGTCGGTACGGCTGCTCGGCGCGGTGCTGCTGCTCGGCGGCACTGCCGCGCTGCTGGCCCTGCCCTCGGAGGCGCTGACCGACGGCTCGCGCCTGTCGATCATCGCTCTGATCCTGCTCGGCGTCGTGCTCGCGGGTCTGCACAGCGGCGTGCGTATCGACCCTCATGCCCGCCGGCTCGTGCGCTGGTGGGGTGTGTTCGCGCCGCTGCGCGAGCGGGCGATCACCCTCGCGCATCTCGATGCGGTGGAGGTGGTGCGCTCGGTCTCCCGCTCGGGCCAACGCCATCAGGTGCGCTTCGTCGTGCGGCTGGTCGATGGGGAGCAGCGGCACGTCGTCTCCTCTCAGCAGGACCAGGTTCGGGCACGCCGCCATGCGGAGACGGTGGCACGGGCGCTGGCTGTCGCCCTCGACGACCAGACCTATCCCGGCGGTCGTCGGCGCGCTCCCGAGGAACTCGACGAGCCGCTGGGCCTGCGCCTGGCGCGGCGGAGCGAGGTGGCCGATCCCGGTCCGCCTCCCGGCCGGATCGAAGTCATCGAGCGAGACGGCGAGGTGTCGCTGTGGCTGCCGCCGGCCGGCTTGCGGGCCTCGGGAGCGGTGGTTCTGCTCCTGCCGCTGCTGACCCTGCCGATCAGTCTGGCCCTCTTCGCCCTGCCGATGCTCTCGTTGCCCGTCTCGGGAATCGCCATGGGAGCCATCGGCGCGACGGTGCTTCTACCCGCCGTGGTGCTGGCGATCGCGGGAGCGCTCCGGGCCGCCCGACGGGAGGTGGTCACCGTCAGTGACGTGGGGGGCCTGGCCGTGGGCTGGCGCCTCGGCGCCCTCGGGCGACAGCGATCGATGGCCGGCGTGGAAGTGGAAGAACTGTTCGTCTCCACCCCACGGGCCGTCTCGCCGCTGCTTCGGGCCGGCCCCTTCCTCGTGCTGCGGGGCGACGAGGTGATCCTGACCTTCGGCCGGGGACTGACCGGCGAGGAGGCCACCTGGCTCGCCTCACGCTTGCAGTGGGAACTGGCCCGGCACTACGCCACCGGTGCGCCGGTCAGTGCCGGAACTGCCTTCGCCCGGTGAAGACCATCGCCAGGCCGTGCTCGTCGGCCGCGGCGATCACTTCCTTGTCGCGGATACTGCCGCCGGGCTGAATCACCGCTGTGATTCCCGCACCGACGGCCTCGTCGATGCCGTCGCGGAAGGGGAAGAAGGCGTCGGAAGACATCACCGCCCCTTTCGAACGCTCGCCGGCCTTGCTCGCCGCCAGCCGCACCGAGTCGACCCGGCTCATCTGGCCCGCGCCGACCCCCACCAGTTGACGGCCGCGGGCAAAGACGATCGCATTGGACTTGACGTGGCGCGACAGGCGCCAGGCAAAGCGCAGCGCCTGCCACTCCTCTTCGGTGGGCTCGCGACTGCTGACCGTACGCGCTCCACCCAGGTCGTCGTCGGTATCCCACTCCTGGAGCAGATAGCCCCCGGATACGCGCCGCACGTCGAGCCCCGGTCGCCGGTAGCCCCGCAGGTCGCCCCACTGGAGGACGCGCAGCTTCTTCTTTCGCGCCAGCACTTCCCGCGCCTCGGGGGTGAACTCCGGGGCGACCACCGCCTCGAGGAACATCGAGGTCACTTCGCCGGCCGCTTCCGGGTCGACGCTGCGATTGAAGGCCACGATACCGCCGAAGGCGCTGACCGGGTCGCCTTCTCGCGCGCGCCGGAAAGCCTGGGCCGGGTCGTCCCCCTCCGCCGCGCCGCAGGGGTTGGAGTGCTTGATCACCACGCAACCGCAGCCGTCGATGGACGCGGCGATGCCCATCGCCGCATCCAGGTCGAGCAGATTGTTGAACGACAGCTCCTTGCCCTGAAGCTGCACCGCCCGGGCGAGGGTCGGTTCGTTGCCCTGCAACTCGCCGTAGAACGCCGCCTGCTGATGGGGGTTTTCCCCGTAGCGCAGGTCCTGCACCTTTTCCATGACGATCTCGATCTTCTGCGGGAAGAGCGACGAGGCGACCTTGCGCGAGCCGTCGGTGTCGAGCTGGTTGAGGAAAGAGAAGATCGCCGTGTCGTAGGAGGCGGTGTGCTGAAAGGCCTTGCGCGCGAGCCGGAAGCGGGTCGCGTCGCTCAGCCCGCCCTGCTCGGCGATTTCGTCAGCCACCGCCGTGTAGTCGCGGGGATCGACCACCGCACCCACGTCGCGGAAGTTCTTCGCAGCGGCGCGTACCATGGTCGGTCCGCCGATGTCGATCATCTCGACGATCTCCGGCAGGCCGATGCCTTCCATCCGCGCGGTCTGCTCGAAGGGGTAGAGGTTGACCACCACCAGGTCGATGGTCTCGATCTGCTCGCGACCGAGATCCTGCATGTGCTGGTCGTTGTCGCGAATGGCGAGGATGCCCCCGTGGACCTTCGGGTGGAGAGTCTTGACCCGCCCGTCGAGCATCTCTGGAAAGCCGGTCAGGTCCGCGATGCGTGTGATCTTCAGACCTGCCTCTTGCAGCATCCGGGCCGTGCCGCCGGTGGAGAGGATTTGCACGCCGTGGTCGAGCAGGCTGCGGGCCAGATCAACGATGCCGTCCTTGTCGTAGACCGACAGCAGAGCCCGGCGGATGGTCGTCACGCGCTCGGGGGCCGACGCGTCGCTCACTTCGCTCATTTCTCTAATCTCCGGTTTGCTCTCCGCCGGTTTCGGGGGTCAGGAAAGGGGCGGAGGCCTGTTTGTCGTTGAGTGTGGGGGTGCCGCCGAGGTCGCCGTGGGCCAGGGTCCAGGTGTAGAGCCAGGCCCGGGCCGTAGCGGTGACCGCCAGGGAGACCTCGAGGCTGGCCGAGGCGAAGGCCACCGAGCGGTCGTCGAAATCCTGGGCGCTGGACTCACGCCCCGGCGGGAAATAGCTGCGGAGGATGCCCTGGTAGTCTCGCC
>JALTMS010000420.1 GCA_027001345.1 Acidobacteriota bacterium
CCCGGTGGGTCAAGCGCCCCCTCGAGCACCAGCACCACCCCCTCCCCGCCCGGGACCCGGTTGCCGCCGTAACTGTTTTGCATTGCCCCGTTTTCTCCCGAAAGCTATCTTCGAAGTGAAGCTGTCCCAGCAGCGCGGATTCCGGCGAGACCGGTACGGCCCCGCCGGCAGATCCGAGCGACAGGAGCCTTGACCATGGCCACCACCGACACCGGCAAGAGCATTCTAGAGGCGATCACCGACGCGCAGAACAGGGAGCAGTTCCGGCAACAGCACTGGACCGGCTCGTTCACCGACTACCTGGGACTGGTGCGTGAGCAGCCGAAGATCACCCGCAGCGCCCACGAACGCCTCTACGACATGATCATGTCCTACGGCACCTCCGAGTACATCGACAACAAGAAGCGGATGACCCACTACCACTTCTTCGACGATCCCCTCGGCAACGGTATCGACGGCGTGTTCGGGCTCGATATCTCGCTGATGAAGTTGATGAACATCTTCAAGTCGGCCGCTCGGCGCTATGGCACCGAAAAGCGGGTGATCCTGCTCCACGGGCCGGTCGGTTCGGCCAAGAGCACCATCGTGCGGCTGCTGAAAAAGGGCCTCGAAGCCTACTCCCGCTCCCAGGAGGGCATGCTCTACACCTTCGGCTGGACCGCGCCCGGCGACGACCCGGCGGCTCCGGTGGAGTGGTGCCCGATGCACGAGGAACCGCTCCACCTGCTGCCGGAATCCACCCGACCCGCAGTCCTCGAAAAGCTCAACGCCGCCCACTCCGACTACCAGATCCGCATCGAACGCGACCTTTGCCCGTTCTGCCGCCAGCAGTTCAGCGAGATGATGCAGCGCTTCGAAGGCGACCTGGCCCAGGTACTCGCCCACATCCGCGTGCGCCGGCTGATTCTCTCGGAAAAGGACCGGATCGGCATCGGTACCTTCCAGCCCAAGGACGAGAAGAACCAGGACTCGACCGAGCTGACCGGCGACATCAATTACCGCAAGATCGCCCAGTACGGTTCCGACTCCGACCCTCGGGCGTTCAACTTCGATGGTGAGTTCAACATCGCCAACCGCGGCCTGATCGAATTCATCGAGGTCCTCAAGCTCGACGTGGCCTTCCTCTACGACCTCCTTGGCGCTTCCCAGGAGCACAAGATCAAGCCGAAGAAGTTCCCCCAGACCGACATCGACGAGGTGATCATCGGCCACACCAACGAGCCCGAGTACCGCAAGCTGCTGAACAACGAGTACATGGAGGCTCTGCGCGACCGCACGGTGAAGGTCGATATTCCCTACATCACCAAACTGAGCGAAGAAATCAAGATCTACAGCAAGGACTTCAACAACGAGCGCATCGGCAAGCACATCGCGCCCCACACCGTGGAGATGGCGGCGATGTGGGCCGTGCTGACGCGACTCGAAGAGCCGAAGAAGCACAATCTGACACTGATGCAGAAGCTCAAGCTCTACAATGGCAAGACCCTGCCCGGCTACACCGAAGACAATGTCAAGGAACTGCGCAAGAGTGCTGCCCGCGAGGGACTCGACGGAATTTCCCCGCGCTACATCCAGGACAAGATCTCCAACGCCCTGGTCGATGACAGCGCCAACCACATCAACCCCTTCATGGTGTTGCGCGAGCTGGAGTCCGGGCTGCGACACCATTCGCTGATCAGCAACGACGAAGACCGCGTGCGCTACCGGGAATTGCTCGCCGAGGTCCGCAAGGAGTACGAAGACATCGTCAAGAACGAGGTCCAGCGGGCGATCGCCGCCGACGAGCCCGCGATCTCCAGGCTCTGCGCCAACTACCTCGACAACGTCAAGGCCTATACCCAGCGCGAGAAGGTCCGCAATCCCTACACCGGCCAGGACGAGCCGCCCGACGAGCGGCTGATGCGCTCGATCGAAGAGAAAATCAACATCCCCGACAATCGCAAGGACGACTTCCGGCGCGAGATCATGAACTACATCGGCGCCCTGGCGGTGGACGAAAAGAAGTTCGATTACCGCTCGAATGAACGGCTGCACAAGGCCCTCGAACTCAAGCTCTTCGAAGACCAAAAGGACACGATCAAGCTGACTTCCCTGGTGACCTCCATCGTCGACAAGGAGACCCAGGAGAAGATCGACGTGGTCAAGGCGCGACTGATCAAGGACTACGGCTACAACGACGAGAGCGCCACCGACGTGCTGCATTTCGTCGCCAGCATCTTCGCGCGGGGCGACGCCAAGGACAGCGACTGACAGGCGGGACGGAGCGTGGCCCTCAAGATCGACACTGATGTCGGACGATTCCGACAGATCGTCCGAGGCAAGGTCCGCGACGAGTTGCGGCGCTTCATGTCGCGCGGCGAGATGCTCGGACGCAAGGGGAAGAACATCGTCTCGATCCCCCTGCCCCGGATTCAGACCCCGCGCTTCGTCCATTCTCCCGGCGGCCAGCAGCACGTCGGCCAGGGCGAAGGCGAAGAAGGCAGCATCCTCGGGCCGGCGGGCCAGCAGGGAGACGGCCAGGGCAAGGCGGGCAATCTCCCCGGCGAGCACATCCTCGAAGTCGAGCTGAGCATCGAAGAGCTGGCGGAGCTGCTCGGCGAGGAGCTACAACTGCCGCGTATTCAGCCGCGGGGCAAGAAGAACGTCGAGAGCTACTCCGGGCGCTACACCGGTATCGCTCATGCCGGTCCCGAGTCGTTGCGCCATTTCAAACGCACCTTCCGGCGCGCGCTTCAGCGGCAGATTGCCGCCGGAATCTACGACCCGAACAACCCGATCATCATTCCGATTCGCGAGGACAAGCGTTATCGGACGTTCGAAACCAGTCCACAGCCCCAGGCCAATGCCGTAATCATCTACGTGATGGACGTCTCGGGTTCGATGGGCGACGAACAGAAGGAGATCGTCCGCATCGCCTCGTTCTGGATCGATACCTGGCTCAGCAGCCAGTACCGCGGACTCGAAACGGTCTTCGTCATCCACGATGCTCAGGCCCGAGAGGTCGATCGCGACACCTTCTTTCGGACCCGGGAGAGCGGCGGCACGGTCATCTCCAGCTCCTACCACCTGGTCCAGAAGATCATCCAGGACCGTTTCCCTCCCGAGGACTGGAACCTCTACCTGTTCCAGTTCTCCGACGGCGACAACTGGTCCCAGGGCGACACCGAATCGTGCGTCAAGTTGCTTTCGGACACCCTGCTCGACGAACTCAACCTCTTTGCCTACGGCCAGGTCGAGAGCCCCTACGGCTCGGGCCAGTACCTGCACGACCTCGAAAAGCCCTTCGGCGAGGACGAGCGCGTGGTGCTGACGGTGATCGAGGGCAAGGAAGGGATTCCCGATGCGATCCGTTCGTTTCTTTCGACGGGGAGATGAGCGATGACGCTGCCGAGGGCCCTGGCCGAGCTGCAGATGGAGGTCGAAGCGGTAGCCACGCGCTACGGGCTGGATACCTTTCCCGTGATCTTCGAGATGGTGGACTACGCCCAGATGAACCAGCTAGCGGCCTACACGGGCTTTCCCGTGCGCTATCCGCACTGGCGCTGGGGGATGGAGTTCGAACAGCTCGACAAGTCCTACGAGTACGGGCTGCACAAGATCTACGAGATGGTGATCAACAATGATCCCACCTATGCCTACCTGCTCGAAGGCAACTCGTTCCTCGACCACAAGCTGGTAATGGCCCATGTCTACGGACATGCCGACTTCTTCAAGCACAACGTCTTTTTCTCCAATACCAACCGCCAGATGATCGATGCGATGGCCAACCACGCCACTCGCGTGCGCCGGTACCGCGACCAGCACGGCATCGACAAGATCGAACGCTTCCTCGACGACTGCCTGGCGATCGAGGATCTGATCGACCCCAACGCAGCCTTCGAGCAGCAGTATGGCCTCGGCCGGATCGAGGAGGAAGACACCGACCCGATCGTGGTCAAGCGACTGAAGGCCAAGGACTACATGGACTCCTTCATCAATCCTCCGGATTACATCGAGCGGCGACGCGCCGAACTCGAGCGCCAGCGCCAGCAGCAGCGCGGCTTTCCGGCCAGGCCCCAGCGCGACATCCTCGGTTTCCTGCTCAAGCATGCTCCACTGGAAAACTGGGAGCAGGACGTGCTGGACATCATTCGCAAGGAGTCCTACTACTTCCTGCCACAGCGCAAGACCAAGATCATGAACGAGGGTTGGGCCAGCTACTGGCACACGACGATCCTCACTCGGGATCTGCTCGACGACTCGGAAATCATCGATTTTGCCGACCATCACTCGGGCACCACCGCTGTTCAACCCGGCCGCCTGAACCCCTACAAGCTGGGCCTCGAGTTGTTCCGCGACATCGAGTTTCGCTGGAACACGGGCCGCTTCGGGGCCGAGTGGCGGGATTGCGACGACATGGCCCAACGGGCCAACTGGATGCGCGACACCGGCCTGGGACGGGAGAAGATCTTCGAGGTGCGGCGCGTGCACTCCGACCTGAGCTTCATCGACGAGTTCCTGACTCCAGAGTTCTGCCATCAGCACAAACTCTTCACTTTCGCTCGGGATCCTCGCCGAGAGGCCTGGGTGTTGGCCTCCCGCCAGTTCGAGGAGATCAAGCGCACGCTGCTCTTCCAGCTCACCAATGCCGGTACGCCGATCATCGAGGTCGTCGACGGCAACTATCGCAACCGGGCCGAATTGCTGCTCGTCCACCACCACGAGGGAGTCGAACTGCGCCTCGACTGGGCCCAGGAGGCGCTGGCCGCGATCTGCCGCATCTGGCGCCGGCCGGTCTATCTGGAGACCATCGTCGGCCGCAAACCGCGCCGCCTGGGCTACGACGGCAGCCAGCACAGCGAGGAGGAGATCAAGGCCGTCGCCAGCGCGAAAGAGCAGTAGAATGGTCGGGGGGCGCTGGTCGAGGACGGCATGGAAAGCGAATCCTCCGGTCCTGCTCAGGAAACCGACACTCTGGAAGCAACGCTGCGGACCCACACCCGGCCCCTTGACCTACTGTGCCGGCCGGCGGCGGAGCCGGACGCCCTTCGCTGCCTGGCCTGCGCCCACCGTTGCCTGATCCGGCCCGGGCGCAGCGGTGTCTGCCGAATTCGCTTCAACGAGGCGGGCCGGCTGCACGTCCCCTGGGGCTGGGTGGCCGGCACCCCGGTGGCCGATCCGATCGAGAAGAAGCCGTGGTTTCACGTTCTTCCGGGCTCCCGCGCACTGTCCTTCGGCCTGCTCGGCTGCGACATGCACTGTGCCTACTGCCAGAACTGGCTGATCTCCCAGGCTCCTCGCGAGAGTCTGGCGGCCAGACGCATCGTCACCATCCGCCCGGAATCCATCGCCTCGGCAGCCCACCACAGCCGCTGCGCAGCGGTGGTCAGCACGTACAACGAGCCGTTGATCTCCGCTGAATGGGCTGCCGATGTCTTCGATGCCTGCCGCCAGCGGGGCCTGCTGACCGGCATTGTCAGCAACGGCAACGCGACAGCCGAGGCGCTCGAGCTACTCGCCCCACGCCTCGACATGGTCAAGATCGATCTCAAATCCTTCCAGGATCGGGTCTACCGGCGCCTCGGAGCGGTGCTCGACAACGTGCTGGAGACCATCGGCCGGGTCCATCAGCTCGGCCTGTGGCTCGAGGTGGTCACCCTGGTGGTCCCGGGACTCAATGACAGCTCGGAGGAACTCGGCGCGATGGCCGAGTTCCTCGTATCGGTCAGCCCGGACATCCCGTGGCACGTCACTGCCTTCCACCCGGACTACAAGATGACGGATCGGGGTGCGACCAGCCCCCATCACCTGCTGCGGGCGGTCGATGCAGGCCGCGGCGCCGGGCTCCGCTACACCTACGCGGGCAATCTGGCCGGACGCACGGGCGCCGAGTCGACCACTTGCCCGGCCTGCCGGGCTGTCGTCATCGAACGGCGGGGTTTCGAGGTCCTGCGCCAGGACCTGGCCGATGGAAGCTGCCCGAAGTGCGGGACTCCCATCCCGGGTCTGTGGCGCCGTCCGACGCCTGCCGGGGCCCAGGCCGCCGACCGGGGCCCTGCGGCAGGAGCGTAGTTCCGAAACACGGCTCGGCTCAGGAACGTTCGGGTTGCAGGCCCCGGGTGGCCTCCCGGACCAGGGTCTCGAGAGCATCGATCAGCTCGCCGGGCCGAAGCAATGGATAGGCCACCCGCCGATGCAGCCGCAAGGCCCCGGTGGGCAGATCGACGAGAATCAGATCCAGTTCGAGGGTGGTGGCCGACCCGGCGCTTCCCGGACGCAGCAGTTCGTAGTCCGCACGCTCGTCGGGCAGCGGGATCATCTCGTCGGGGGGCATGGGCACGCCACGGTCGGAGGAGGCCCCCACCACGGAAAGCACGGCAAAAGCGGCACTGGCCGCTACCCCGATATCGCCCGCCTCTCCCAGGTCGACAATCGCCCCGCGCCGCCAGCGCCGGGAAGACGAGCTTCGATGCTGGGCCCAGGCGGCCGCCAACTGCTCCTGCAGTCCGCGGACGCGGTCCTCACCGGCTCGAGCCAGGGGCAGGCCCCGGCCCATCAGCCCTTCGCGCAGCAGCTTGTCGAGCAGTTCGCCGAGGTCTTCGGCCGGTACGTCCAGCCGAGCACCACCGAGACGGAGCTGGGGAGCGAGCAGCAGCAAGCGCCCTTCGATGGCCGGTGGACGATCAAAAACCGGAGGCGGGCCGCCCGCGCAGCCGGCGCTGGCCAGCAGGAGGGCGGCGAAAAGCGTCAGGGCTACAGTGGCTGCGGCACAGGCCGCGGCGCGGAAAGGCGTGAGTTTCATGCAGGCTCTCCTGGTCCCCCGGACCGGGTCGGCGCGGGGCGTCATGGCGCAGCTTTCTACCGAGTATAGAATCCTCCTCCACTCTTGGGAGGAATTCAGATGGACCCGCGCCAGATTCTCGATTCTCTGGGGCTTTCCGGAGATGTGCTCGACGGCCTCGGTGGCCGCGCCGGTGGACAGAGCGCCGCCGGTGACATTCTCGAATCCTTCAATCCCGCCACTGGCCAGGCACTCGCGCAGATACGCTGCGCGACCGCCGAGCAGACGACCGAGGTGATCGGCGCGGCCCACCGGGCCTTCGATGGCTGGCGGCGCCGCCCGGGACCGGCCCGAGGCGAAGTGATTCGGGACCTGGGCAACGCCCTGCGGGCAAAGAAGAGCGAACTCGGTGCCCTGGTCAGCCTGGAAATGGGCAAGATCCTCGCCGAAGGTGAGGGCGAAGTGCAGGAAATGATCGACATCTGCGACTTCGCCGTGGGTCTCAGCCGCCAGCTCTACGGGCTGACCATCGCCAGCGAGCGACCGGGTCACCACCTGATCGAGCGCTGGCACCCCCTGGGGGTGGTGGGCATCGTCTCTGCCTTCAATTTCCCGGTTGCGGTCTGGGCCTGGAACGCCGCGCTCGCTGCCGTGTGCGGCGACACCATGATCTGGAAGCCCTCATCCGAAACGCCGCTCTGCGCCCTGGCGGTGCAGAAGATCTGCGACGATGTGATGGAGCGGCACGACGCCTGGGGCCTGTTCAACCTGGTCATCGGGCCGGGACGCAGCGTGGGCGAGACCCTGATCCGCGACGGTCGCGTACCCCTGATCTCTGCCACCGGTTCGACCCCAATGGGACAGCATGTCGGCGAGGTGGTCGGCGCTCGTCTCGGCCGCACGATCCTCGAACTCGGCGGCAACAACGCGATCACCGTCCTCGACGACGCCGATCTGGGCATGGCGACTCGATCGATTCTCTTCGGCGCCGTGGGCACCGCGGGGCAGCGCTGCACCTCCACCCGGCGGGTGTTGATGCAGCGGGGAATCGCCGGCGAGTTGACCGAACGCCTGCTGGCCGCCTACCGCCAGGTGCGCATCGGCAACCCCCTCGATCCCGCAACTCTGATGGGTCCGCTGGTCAATCAACGGGCGGTCGAGGACATGCTCGCGGCACTCGACAAGGTGCGCGAGCAGGGCGGCGAGATCCTCTGCGGCGGCAAGACCCTCGATCAGCCGGGTTTCTTCGTCGAACCGACCATCGTCCGCGCAGCCCACGATCTGCCCATCGTCCATGAAGAGACCTTCGCGCCGATCCTCTACCTGATCGAGGTCGACGACATCGATGACGCCATCGCCGTCAACAACGAAGTGCCCCAGGGCCTGTCTTCGGCGATCTTCACCACCAACTTCCTCGCCGCGGAGACCTTCACCTCGGCCGTGGGCTCCGACTGCGGCCTGGCCAACGTCAACACCGGCACTTCGGGCGCGGAAATCGGCGGAGCCTTCGGTGGCGAGAAGGAAACCGGAGGCGGACGTGAATCGGGGTCCGATGCCTGGAAGGCCTACATGCGCCGGCAGACCTGCACTCTCAACTATTCGCCGGAGCTGCCCCTGGCCCAGGGAATCCACTTCGGCGACTGATCCTCCCCGCCGTGGAGTGAAGAATGCTGGCCGCCCAGGACGGCCGCGGCGCCGGGGCTGTCGGGAAAAGCCCCCGGACACTCAGGCCCCCTCCCCCCCCGGGGCGGGAGCCGAAACATTCTTCGCTCCACGGTGTCGATGGGCGAAGGCATCGATCAGGGCGGCGAGCCGGCGAGCACCGGCGACGGGCATCGCCGCGTAGAGGGAGGCCCGCAGCCCTCCCACCGAGCGGTGCCCGGCGAGGCCCACCATCCCCTCTGCCGCCGCCGCAGCGAGGAAGGCCCGCTCCTCTTCGGCGGAGTGCAGACCGAAGACCACGTTGGCCACGGAACGATCCTCCCGCCGGACAGACAACCGATAGACATCCGGATGACGGTCGAGGGCGTCGTAGACCAGCGCCGCCCGAGCCCGGGCACGGCGCACCATCTCTTCCCGGCCGCCCTCGGCCTCGATCCATGCCAGCATGCGCTCGAGCAAGAACACCAGAGCCGTCGGCGGCGTGTTCAGCCGGGATCCGCTTCGGGCATGATCCCGGTAGCCGAGCACACCCTCCGGACCGTGGGCGAGGGCCTCGATCAGACTCCGGCGAATGACCACCACCGCCAGTCCGGCCGGCCCGAGATTCTTCTGCGCACCGGCGTAGAGCAGGTCGAAGTTGGCCACGGGCAGATCCCGAAGCAGCACGTCGGAGCTGACGTCGGCCACCAGGGGCACGGCTTCCCGCCGCGGAAGCCGATGCAGTTGCGTGCCCGCAATGGTGTTGTTGGTGGTCAGGTGGAAGTAGGCCGCCCGGGGATCGAGCCGCCACCGCTCAGGAGGTGGAATACGGGAAAAACCCTCGTCCTCGGAACTGGCCACCACGTTGATCGCCCCCGTACGGGCAGCGTACTCGCTGGCCCGCCGCGCCCAGTGCCCGGTGACCAGATAGTCGGCACTCCCACCGGGCGGTCGCAGGTTGGCGGGCACCATGGCGAATTGCTGAGTCGCCCCGCCAGGCAGCAAGAGCACTTCGTGGGAAGGCTCGACGCCCAGCAGTCGGCGCAAGCGCTCGAGGGCCCGCTGGTGCAGCCGGCCGTAGGCCTCCCCCCGGTGGCTCCACTCGAGCACCGACAGCCCGCCCCCCGCAGAGGGCAGCAATCCCTCCGAAACCGACTCGAGGACCGTGTCGGGCCACAGTGCAGGACCGGCGGAGAATGAAAGCAGCCTCCGAGATTCGCCCATTTTTCTCCCAGTCAGGCTCCCCCCGCCCTTGCTCCTGCGCCACCGAGAACCGAGATTCTCCGCAAAACACCGGCGCAGGCCGGAGATGATGATACGATGGGGCGCTTGGCCGGACATGGCGAAGGCCAGGCGCAAAAACGACCCCGCACCCGCCCAGGGCGCCAAGGAGGACGCAAGCCACCGGATGAGAAGACCAGGAATGATCGAACGTCAGGGCCCGCCCAAGGTCCGTATTAATCGCATGATCCGTATCAGCCCCGTTCGGCTGATCGATGAAGAGGGCCAGCAGGTGGGCGTCGTCCCGGTCGAAGAAGCCCTTTCCATCGCCCAGTCCAAGGGCCTGGATCTCGTCGAAGTCGCTGCCGATGCCCGACCCATCGTCTGCCGCATCATGGACTATGGCCGGTACAACTACGAGCAGCAGAAGAAGGCTCAGGCTGCAAAGAAGAAGCAGCACCAGGTCGAGGTCAAGCAGATCAAGTATCGGCCTGCCATCGACGAGCACGACTTCGAAACCAAGACACGGAAAGTCATCAAGTTTCTCGATCAGGGGCACAAGGTGCGCGTCACCGTGATGTACCGCAAGCGCGAGATGCGCCGGCCCGAGATCGGTGAAATGGTGCTCGATCGCGTGGTGGAAGCGGTTCAGGAGCACGGCATCCCGGAAGACCGCTCCCGTCAGATGATGGGCCGGGATCTTTCCGTCACCCTCGCCCCCGTGAAAAAAGAAACGACCTGATCGGCGCGTCACCCGGAACCCGGTCGGGTTTCAGGGTGTGCGCGCGACCCAGGCGTGGGCCACCACCCGCGCGAGTTCTTCCTGTCCGCTGGCCCGCAGCCGATCGAGGATCTCCTCGTCCATCCGGGACAGTAGCCGGTCAGCCGTTACGTGATCGCCCTCCTCCCGGGCCGCCCAGGCCCGAAGGAGGGTCCACGATGTGCCCTGGAAGCGTCCGGGCACCCGATCGAGCGTCGCCAGCGCGAGGCTCGGGCTGCGCTCGGTGACTTCCCGGGCCGCCCGGCGCATCAGCACCACGGCCTGCAAGCGCTGCAGGTTCTCCGCCGCATCGAGCAACTTGTCGAGGTAGGCCTCCCCTTCCCGGGCACGGCAGGCGCCTTCCTCGGCCCGAAAACCGAGATCGAGCAGCACCTGCCGAGCGGCGACGAGTTCTGCGGGATCCTGCTCGTCGAGGGGCGCACAGACACCTCGGTGCAGCATCACCACCAGACGCTGGAGCAGCCGCTGGCGTGCCCGGGAGGTGCGCGCGGCCCGGGCGGCCGCCACCAGCTCTTCCTGCGTACCGAGCACCTCGCGGACCTTTTCGGCCCTTCGGATCAACAACGGATCAGCGCGCGAGGGCTGCTGGGGAGCTGTGCTGGCCGCCGTCCGGGTGGGCCGCCGGGCGGCGCGACGAGCGGGCGAATGCAGAGGTGAAGGGCTGGGGCTGGGGCGTGCCTGCCCGGAGCGCACCGGTGGGGAAGGTCGCGCTGCGACCTGCCGGCGGGCTTCCAGAGCCTGCTCGAGTTCCTCGAGACGAGCTTCGATGGCCAGGTCTCGGGAAAAACTGCGCCCCCCAGAATCCCGTTGAGCGACGGCCTCGAGGGTGGCTGCCACCAACTTGCCCCGGTCCGCGTCGACTACCGTCAGGCCCCGCGCAGCGAGACGGGCGATCAGCTTTTCCGGCAGGCAGGACAGAGCGGCAGGGACCACGTCTCGCACCAGATACCCGCGCCACTGATCGGCCAGCAGATCGGGGCGGAAAAGTTCGTCTCCACACCCCTCGGGGATTCCTCCCGCTGGCTTCCAGACAGTTCGAAGCGTCCGGCGAAATCGATCGAGTCCGGGGTGGTCGAGCAGCCATCGCCCCCGCTCGGCCGCCGCGAAAAGATCGCCGCGGAGAGCTGCCACGGCATCGGCATCGACCGCGCCCAGGCCCTGCTCGTAGGCCACCTTGACCAGCGCCTCGACCCTCCGCTCAGCACTGCCCGTCAGCACTTTGGCCGCCGTCTCGCGACGCACTTCCATCATCCGCGCCAGCCCGACCCAGCCATCGTCGATGGCCGCCTGGCGCCTGTCCGCCTGCCACAGAGCGCGGCGTGCCTCCCCACGACCGCAGGCGCCACTGCCGGCCAGGCGCTCGGCGGCGCGGTGCAGCCACTCCGCTGCCTCCGCGCGCGCACCCACGACCTGATCACTCCACGCCCGCGCAACCTCGCCCCGGGCGTAGAGCCAGGCGCAGCGCAGATCCTCGTCACAGGCATCCCTGGCCAGCGCCTGCCTCGGCTGGCAGCGGGCGGGGAGGCGCGCGAGGGCCGCGCCGACCTCGCGCGCGTCCCCCTCGCCAGCGAGTAGAGCCGGCAGATCCAGGGCCCTGAGGGGCCGTGCGGCGCTGCGGTCGGCGGTGGGACGCGTACCGAGCCGCAGGGCCTCCGCGGCCGGCCAGGTGCTCAGTGCGAGCAGCCCCCAGACCACCAGCACCGGCAAGACACCACGACATCCTCTGTGTCGGTTCATCGCCTGTCTCCCGTCGTCGCGCCACCGAACAGGGAATCTTCGCGCAGCAACTGCTCGACGGCACGCTGGGCACTGGCCGCATCGATGCGGGCTCCGGCACGGTAGCGCGCGGCGGCCTTGTCCACCTCGATCAGTGCCCGGGTCAGCCGCGTGCCGAGCCCGGCGGCCGTCGGATCGGCGGCGGCCAGTGCATCGAGGCCGGCGAGGGCCTGTTCGGCCAGACGATCCGCCTGCCGAGGCCGCGCCCCCTGGGAGACGATCTCCCGGCGAAGTTGCAGCATTTTCTCCCGCTCTTCGGAGGCCAGCGCCTGGAGGTGTCGAGTCAACAGCGCTTCGGTCTCTGCCGAACTCTCCCCGGTCGCCCGCAGATCCAGCAGCCAGGCGGTCACTTCCCGTTCGCCACGGGTGTCGGCCATCACCGCAGCCTGGCGGGCGATTCGGCTCTCCTTGCCGTCGGCTCCGCTCTGCCACCAGATCAGTGCGGCCAGCAACAGCACTCCGCCGACGACAGCCCCGAGCACACCGCGCCGGCGCCACAAGGGACGCCGGCCCCCGAGCATCTCTCGAGCCTGGCGACGAGCCTGTTTCATCAATGGAAGCGCGCGGTCCTCGGCTCCGAGACGAACGACTTCGCGGCAGGCGGCCACAGCGCCGAGGGGATCTCCCCGCTCGATCTGCAGCCGGGCGGCATCGAGCTGTTCGTCGATCTTCCGCTCGATGCGCTCGAGAGCATCGACCGCGCGCCGATACTCCGCGATCGCCTCGTCGCCCCCGCCTTCCCGCCAGCGCTCGAGGGCAGCGCGCAGGGTCGGCAGATGATCGGATGCCATCGCGGCACAGAGCGCCGCGAGGGCGGCACCGCCCGAGGGGGCGCCGGCCTCCGGGGCATCGCCCCCGGACTCGCCGCCGCCCGTCCTGCCGCGATCGGCGTGGCCGGAAAGAGCCGCCAGGCCCGCCAGATCCCGGGCCCGCAGGTCGGAAGCGTCCCCCTCACTCAGCCCCCAGCCGGCGACGGCCACGTGATCCGCACCGAGAACGATGCGATCCGGCGCAAGCTGTCCGTGCCAGCGCCCCCGCCGATGCTCCCGGCGGAGCGCGGCGGCGATGGGATCGACGAACGCTGGACCGGGAGTCCAGCCTTCGGAGAGCTTCTCGACGAAGAGCGGTCCTTCCGGCACCTCGTCGAGGACGATGCGCCCCAGCTCGGGGTCTCGCAGAATGCAGCGCGTCGTACCCCAGGCCGCAGCCGCCTGCTCGTCGAGTTCGGGATCCGATGCCCCTGGCGGCAGGAGGAAGCAGATCGCGTGCCCGTAGGCGCCATCGACCGCGTAGAAAGCTCGGAGCCCGGCGACCTCTGCGAGCACACGCTCGATCCGCCATCCGCCGGCGAACTCCGTGCCCACTCCGATGACGGGGGCTGTGTCGTTGACTCTGGTCGTCGTCTGCACGCTCTCCTCGCACCGCCGGGCAGCGGCCCCACGCAGCTCTCGGCGGAAATATAGGTTCCCGAGACCCTGCTGACACCGCCTGGCCGGCGATGGCGCCGCCAGGGCCCTTCGTGCGATGCTCGAAGCATGACCACGCGTTGCTTCGTCCTGTTCTGTTCACTGATCGTGGCGCTCGGCCTGGCCGGCTGCCGCGATGCCGGACAATCGGCGCTGAAAGCAGGCACGACGGCCTCGGGCGACGCCGACCCGAACCTCGGCGCCGGTGGCCCACGGCCAGGCGCCCTCGCACCGCCTCCGGAGGCTCCACCAAAGGTCTCCTGGCCCGCCGGCTGGCGTCTGCTCGACGAGGGCCGCTTCGGCGCCGACCAGCTCTCGGTGGCCTGGTACCACCTCGATGCGGGACAGCAGCCGGCGGGCCAGGAGACCTTTGGTGG
>JALTMS010000421.1 GCA_027001345.1 Acidobacteriota bacterium
TCGCATGGCAGTCGGCGGTCATCGGATGGACGATCAACACCGCGTTGTCGCCCGCGGCGTTGAGTCGTCCCCAGCTCTCGAAGCTGAACTGCAATTCCGCGAGGGAGCCACCGTGGCGGGCGACGAAGGGCAAGTCGCGCTCGATGGCGACCACCTCGGCCAACTCGGTCGTCGGCGAAGGCCACCAGATCTCCCGCCGCTCGTCCATCGGTGCCGGTCAGTTCACGTAGTGCTGGCGCTGGCGCAACAGGTGCACGGTGCCCGTGATCAGCAGAACGAGCCAGACCAGCAAGAAAGCCCCCAGACCGAACCAGGCCGCAGGTGGAACCTCCTGCACGATCAGGTCGTAGAAGGTGGCGTCCGGCGCCGCGCGGCCCATCCGCTGGGCCATCTTGAGTCCCAGCTCCATTTCGCGGCGGAGCTGGTCGCCCGGCCACAGGGCGACCACGCTGAACAGCAGGCCGCCCCAGCCGCAGGCCAGGAAGGCCGGCACCGCCCAGCGGCGGCGCTGGAGAATCAGCAGGCCCACGCCCACCAGCAGCAGGGCCACCACCAGGTGGGTGACCATCAGGCCGAAGTCGTCGAAACGGCGCTTGTGGTCGAAGAAGGGAATGAAGGCGAAGGTACGCACCAGGCGCACGGAAAAGCGCATCCCGATCCAGAGCAGGGCGAGCAAGCTGCCGCTGACCAGTGAGGCGATGCCCACCACGCGGCCGGCGAGCAGACCAGCAGGGGGGGCGCCCCCGCTCATGCGAACTTCTCCTCCCAGACCCGGTCCTCGAGGCGCTGCAACACCTCGTCGGCGATGGCCTCGGCGTCGCGATCGAGCTGCTCGACCAGCACGTCGGCTTTCTCGTATTCGTCCCGTCGCAGCTCGAACTGGCTGGTGAAGCGCTCGTTGGCCTCGTCGCCCGCACGCAGGATGCCGCTCTCGAGGGCCCCGGCCAGGCACTCCTCGAGGCTGGCATCGATGAACACGGAGATGCCGGCACGGTGAATGGTCTTGCGGTTGCCCCGGTCGAGGAAGGTGCCCGCACCGAGGAGGATCACCCCTGGAGGCCCCGTCGAGACCGAAACCAGAGCGCGGCGCTCCCGCTGGCGAAAACCGTTCTCACCTTCCTTGCGATAGACCTCGGCGACGGGCATACGGGCCGAGGCTTCGATGACCTTCTCGGTGCTGAACACCGGCCTGCCGAGGCGCTCGCCGAGCACGGCCGCCACCTCGGCGGCCTTCGAGCCCACGTAGCCGAAAACGAAAACGCGATCCGGAATCATCGACTCTCTCCTCCGTGCATCCCGTAGCCCTTCTCTCCGGCTCTCACCGCGATGGGCAAGCGATTTTCGGCAGGAGTGGCCGGGCAGCGGTAGATCGTCCGGCCATAGGCACACAAGGGGTTGTAGCTCAGATTGAAGTCGAGAACATACCAGTCATCACTGACCTTGGCGAGTTCCACGTAGCGTCCGGCGGGGTAGGTCTCCTTGCCGGTGGTGGCGTCCATGAAGGGCAGGAAGAGGGAGTTCCAGGCCTCCGGCGGCAGATCCCGCAGGGTGTAGACGTTGAGGGTATGGGTCTGGCCATCGCGCTCGAAGCGGATGCGGCCGACCTTCACTGCCGGTCGCTCCACCCCGCCCGTGGTGGTGATGACAAAGGGGATCGGGTCGAGGTAGCGGTCGAGATGAACCATCATCCGCCACTGGGGGTCATAGGGGTAATACGAAAGTCCAGAGAAAGTCTTCCGCTGCTCGGGAGGAATCGGCGAGTCCTCGTCGGTCTTGTAGGACCGGTCCTTCTCGGCCCGCTGGGCAGCGATCTCCTCGGGGGTCGGAGCCGGGGGAAGGGGCGGAGCGCCGGCGGGTACCGCCGGACCTCCCCCCCCGGAGCACCCCACGGCCGTCAGCAGCAGGGCGAGCAGCAACCAGGGCGCCCGCTTCACGAGAGCTTCCCCAGCGCCTCGTCCAGATCTCGGATGATGTCGTGGGCGTCCTCGATGCCGATCGACAGGCGGATGCCGCCGGGATCGATGCCGCCGCCGCACTGCACCTCGGCGGGGAGCACCGAGTGGGTCATCGCCGAGGGCATCTCGATCAGGGTGCGGAGCTGACCGAGGCTCACCGCCAGGGTCAGGGTGTAGGCGTTGGCGGCGATGTCGTTGACCAGGGCCCGGCCCCTTTCGAAACGCTGCTCGGGGTCGCCGGCCAGCTCGAAGTAGATCATGATCCCGGGAGCGAAGTCACCGTCGAAGTTGCGCATCTGGCGCTCGGCCGCCGCGCGCCAGGGGAAGTCCTCCCGACCCGGGTAGTGCACCTTGGCCACCCGAGGGTGCTCGGCGAGGAAATCGGCCACCCTGCGGGCCGTCTTGGCCTGGCGGCCGAGACGCAGGTCGAGAGTGGGCAGGCCGTAGACCAGGATCGGCCAGGCGGTCTTGGGCGCCAGGGCGCCGCCGAAATCCTTGCGGTAGAGAATCAGATCGGTCTCGTACTTCAGCGAGCCGATCACCGCGCCTCCCATGTCGGTGCCGAAGCCGCCGATGTTCTTGGTCAGCGAGGCGACCACCAGGTCGGCGCCGTGCTCGAGGGGGCGCTGCTGGGCCGGGGAGGCGAAGGTGTTGTCCACCACCACGTGGATCCTGTCGGCCTGCTCGCGATGGGCGTTGTGCTTCTTGACCACCGCACACACCGCTGCGATGTCGATGATCTCCAGAGTCGGATTGGTGGGGGTCTCGAAGTAGACCACGCGGGTCTCGGGGCGGATCGAGCGATCGAGGGCCTCGAGGTCGGTCAGGTCGACGTAGCTGCCCTCGACCCCGAAGCGGGGTAGCCAGGACGTCAGCAGGCTGTAGGTGCAGCCATAGAGGGTCTGGTGAGCGACGAAGTGCTGGCCGACCCGAGTCAACACGCCGAAGGCTGCGGCGATGGCGGCCATGCCGGTGGAAAAGCAGATGGCGATCTCGCCGCCCTCGGCCATCGCCAGGTGGTCCTCGAGCATCGCCCGGGTCGGCTCGTCGAGACGATCGTAGATGTAGACCGGCTGCTGGCCCGGCTCTCGGTGCTCGTGGGCTGCAAAACCCTCGAAGCCCATCGCGCCCCGCTCGGCACTGTCGAGCCGATAGGTCACCGACGAACTGAGGGGGGGAATCACGTGGTGGCTGTAGTCCCACTGCCCGGTCTGGTAACGACCGTGGACGAGGAACGAACGCACGTTGTAGAGCCCTTCCCGCACCCGGCGACGAAAGGCGGGCTTGGGGTCCTTCTGGTCGGTCATGGGGTCGACTCCGAGTTTTACCCGATGGAGAGGTGGGAGATGTCAGAATACCCGATTCCGGCGCGGGGCGGGCATAATGCGGCCCGCCGGCCCGAGGAGAGACGCCGTGTTCCTTCCCATCGGGGACAGCCCGAACCCCAGGTCGACCCCCTGGGTGACCTGGACCCTGATCGCGATCAACGTGGCGGTCTTCGTCTCGGTCTATCCCCTCGCCTTCATGGGAGCCGATCCCCTCGACCCCTACGCCCAGGCCTACGCCCGGGTGCTGGCGGCCGAGCGGGGAGTCCACGCCCGGGCGGCACTGACGGCCTACGACGTCTTTCTGTTCAGGCACGGCTTCAAGCCCGCCATGCCCCGGGCGCTGGATCTGCTGGTGGCGATGTTCCTCCACGGAGGCTTTCTGCACATTGCCGGCAACATGCTCTTTCTCTGGATCTACGGCGACAACGTGGAAGACCGCCTCGGGCGGCTGGGCTACCTGGTGGCCTACCTGGGAACCGGAGTCGCCGCGGGGCTGGGCGACGGACTGTTGCGACCTGGATCGGCAATCCCCTCGGTGGGGGCCTCC
>JALTMS010000422.1 GCA_027001345.1 Acidobacteriota bacterium
GGTCGGCCAGGGAAAGCTGGGTGTAGGGATCGAGGGGCAGCAGCAGCTTCTCGCTGCACCAGAGAAAATTGCCTGCCCCGTCGAAGGCGGCGATGCGGTTGAGGGTGTCTTCGGGCCGGCCTTCGAGCAGGCCGACCACATCGGGGGTCGCGTCTCCCGTCAGATCGCCCAGGGCGAGCCCCCCGGTGGGGGCGAGAAAGCCCGGTCCGCCCTTGCCGTCGAGGGGCACGCAGGCGCCACCATCGGCGCAAACCCGGCAGCCCGGATCCACCACGCTCCACGCCTCGCTCGCATCGTTGCCCCGGATCAGCCGCAGCACCCCGTCTTCGGCGCCCAGCACGTCGTTGCGATCGACAAAAGAGACGAAGGCGATCTCCGCCGTGCCGTCGGCGTCGAGATCCGCCACCAGGGGCTCGGTCATCACCTGCCGCGAATCGGGCTCGATGGTCGAGCCGCTCCAGCCGCGCTCCTCGACCAGTGCGGCTGCCAGGGGGAGACCGAGACTCAAAGCGAGAAAGACCCAACCGCGCATGCTGCTCCCTCGTCCTCCCCCATCCAGCGAACGATACCGGCAAGCCCCGAACCTTTCTACCCCGGCGGCGCGTCCCGCAGCAGCCGGTCGAGCGCCGGATCGGGATGGTAGGCCAGCACGGCGCGCAGGCGCGTGACGGCTCCGTCCCGGTCACCGTCCGCCAGATCGAGTCGGACCAGCGCCAGGGCGGCGCGGAAGCAGCGCGGGTCGAGGCTCAGGGCGCGCTCGAGCCGGTGGCGTGCCTGGCGGGGAGCGGGGCGCAGCCTGGCCAGGCCGTGGCCCAGCTCCCAGTGGGCGGCCAGGTGGCGGGCAGGCCAGAAGGC
The DNA here is from genome assembly GCA_027001345.1 of Acidobacteriota bacterium. Classification (GTDB taxonomy): domain Bacteria; phylum Acidobacteriota; class Polarisedimenticolia; order J045; family J045; genus JALTMS01. Next base: position 856 of record JALTMS010000422.1, read on the forward strand.
CAGGGCCGCCGCCAGCGCCACGGCGGCGGCCGTCCGCCAACCCGGAGCGGGGCGAGCGGATGGCCGCTGCTCCTCTTCGCGTTCGCGGCTTCCGGCTCCGCCGAGCCCCGCCGCCAGGGCGAAGAAGAACAGGCTCGAGGGGGCGTGCAGGGTGTGGGAAAAGGCCAGGCCCGGCAGGGCGGCGGTCAGCGCGGCGGCGGCGGCGATTCGCAGCGCTTCGGCCTGACGTCGGGCGCGGCGCCAGGCCCCGGCGATCACCAGGGCCAGCAGGGCCGCGAGCGCCACAGCCGAGGCCACGCCCCCTTCGACGGCCTGCTCGAGCAGGGCGTTGTGGGGATCGGCGGCAAACAGGCCGGGGGCCGCCAGAGGATCGCCGGTGCCGGGCTCGCGGCGCGCCCGGCTGGGGTAGACGTCCGGGAAGCTACCCGGACCGTGCCCCAGCACAGGGGCGGCTCGCACCACGTCCAGGGTGGCGGCGTAGAGCGGTGCGCGGGGGCCGAGCCAGCTTCCGGCCCGCTCCGGTCCGCGGCCGAAGTCGGCCACCACCCGCGAGAGGGGACGCAGGGGTAGGGGCGCCGCCGCCCACGCTCCCACGGCGCCGGCGGCCGCCGCGGCCAGCAAGGCCACCGGACGCCACCGCAAGGGACGGCCGAGCACGGCCGCCGTCACCACCGCCAGCACCACCCCGGCCAGCGCGGCCCGGGACGCTCCCAGCAGCAGCGCGCCGCCGAGTCCCGCCAGGGCCACGCCCGCTCCCACCCGCAGCACCGGGGGCTGCTTCCCATCGACGGTGCTCCAGGCCAGCAGGGGCAGCCAGATGGCCAGCACGTCGCTGGTCGGGCTGACGTGGCCGATGGGTGAGAAGAACAGCCACACCGGGTACTCCGACCGGGAAAACGAAAACACCGCGTGCCACCAGAAGAGGGCCGCCACACTGACTCCGGCGGCCACCGACAGGCGGTGCAGGCCGTCGATCCAGCGTCGCGCGCCGGCCCCCGTCCGACTGCTGGCGGCGACGAGGGCCGCGGCGGTGAGCAGGGCCAGGCGGGTGCCGCCCCGGGCCGGTGACGTGGTCAGCAGCAGGCCACCGGCGCCCCAGATCATCAGCGCCAGCACCAGCCAGAACGCTGCGGAGCCGCTTCGGGGGCGCCGGCTTCGAGCCCGGGCGACGAGGAGCACGGCGCCCGCGGCGATCAGCACCGCGCTGCGGGGATCTTCGTGGGGGGCGACGAAGCCGGTCAGTCGCAACAGCACCATCGCCGGCAGGATCGCCAGGACCAGGTCGTCCGGGCCGAGGCGCCGGGCGGGGCTCACGAGCCGCAGGGTGGAGTTTCGTCCAGCCCGTCGCGGGTGTCGGGGTGGGCACTGGCCGAACCGAAGCTGCCCCGGCCGCGTGGCCCCTGGGCCCGCAGCAGCACGTAGAGTGCCTGGCCCGGGTCGGGGACGTCGGGCACGCTGGCCGGCGGGCCGGCGAGATCCTCCGCGATGCACTGGGAAGCGGTCCACGGATCGGCCGCCGCCAGATCGGCCACGTCGCCGAGCACCACGTCGTAGACGATCGCCGAGCCGAGTCGCGGCTCCTGGTCAGCGAAGTGCAGGGTCTGCTTGTCGCCATCGAAGAGCACGTCGGCGACGATGTCGTAGTCGAAGGCGGGCTCCACTTCGATGTAGACGTCCTCTTCACCGGTGCCCGCGCGCAGGTCGCTCCAGAGGGGAACGATCTGCTCGCCACCAGCGGCCAGGGCGGCATAGTCCCCCAAAAAGCCCGTCAGCGATCCCTTCGACGGTTTGTCGCTGACTGGCAGATTGCGATCGAAACTCTGGCCGCCGTCCCGCGAGGTGGCGATGTAGATATGGAAGGCGTCGTTGGCGGCGTCGTGGCGCCGATCGTGCCACATCAGGTGCAGCCGGCCCTTTTCGTCCACCGCCATCCAGGGGAAGAACTGGTCGCGACCGTTGCCCACCGAGTCGTCGTTGACACGATAGGGAATCTCCCAGCTCTGTCCGCCGTCCGTCGAGCGGGTGAAGTAGATATCGGGATCGCCGTCACGATCGTCGGACCAGGCGACGTAGACGTTGCCGGCATGGGGGCCGTCGCTGGTGTCCACCGCGGCGGTGGGGAAGGAGTTGCGCCGGAAGCTGGTATCGGGAATCTGATCGATGGTGGCGACTGTCGCTGCCTCGCTCCAGCTCACTCCGCCATTGCTCGAGGTGGCGAATTCGATACGTGAGCCGGCTTTCCAGAAGACATAGACGCGCCCGTCACGGCCCGGCGCCGGCACCGATCCCTGCACGCCGCTGCCGGAGATGTTCTGAGCGTTCTGCCAGGTGGCGCCGTGGTCGCCGGACCAGGCAACGCGGATCATGCCGGAGAAGACGCTGGTGAAGTGAGTCCAGGAGATGTAGGCCCGATTGGCGTAGGAACTGCCGTCCGCGCCCGCGCAAGCCAGGTAGGGTTTGTCGGCGAAGGGCAGCGTGCCTTCGTGAAGCACTCCCGGTTCGGCCCAGGTGTCGCCGGCGTCGGTGGAACGGGAGACGATCAGCCGATGGGGCGAGAACGAACCGGTGTAGTCGAGATAGCCGTAGAGCGCCGTGCCGTCGCCGCAGAAGGCGAGGGTCGGATCGCCCTGGTTGGGGTAGTTCCGGAAGGGCATCAGGCCGTCGCTGAAGGTCTGGCCGCCGTCGTGGCTGACGTAGACACCCGCCGCCCAGTTGCCGTCCCGGGCGTCGTTGGCTCCACCGATGATGTTGCTCGGATCGGTCGGATCGATGGTGATCGAGGTTTCGTTCTGATCTCTCCCCGAGCTGTCCTGGTTGGCTCTCCGGTTGGTACCGTCCGTCGCAGCCGCCGCGCCCGCGGGGGTGGTGGGCGGGTCGAAGGTCAGCACGGGTTTGTCGGGAATGCCCTCGCCGCCCATGCCGGGCAGTGGCGGTGCGATCGATGCCGGTGGGCTCTGCGGCGGCTGCGACGGAC
>JALTMS010000423.1 GCA_027001345.1 Acidobacteriota bacterium
GTGACAACGTTCACGGTCATCCTCATCCGGAGCTTCTCGCGCGGCTGGCCGAGCTCCACCTGCGGCACTGGACGACGGGAAGGCGGGGGACCCTCTGGCTGCCGTGCCGGCGGACGGCTGCGATGGGGCAGGGCGGCCGGACGCTCAGGGCGATGAGATCGTTGCGATCGGATGGGGGATGAAACAGACGACGAGCACACCGAGAACGACGACCGCCAGGGTCCAGCGCCAGGCGCCGAGGGGGATGCCGTCATCGGGGACAGGTGGATGGCGTCGACCGAGTGAGAGCACGATCAGAGCCCACACTGTCCAGGCCGAGAATTGCCGGCGCAGAAGGCTGACCGCCAGCACCAGCATGAGCAGTGCCAGCCCCGAGGCGAGGGAGACTTTCCGGTGCCAACGCGGGAACAGGGCGTAGAAAATGTGACCGCCGTCGAACTGGCCGGCGGGAATCAGGTTCATCGCCGTGGCCAGCATGGCAAACCAGCCGGCAACGAAGAGCGGTGCGATGAGCAGGTCCACCGCGGGGCCGACTTCCGGGCGCAGCACGCGGGTCAGTATGGCTGTCAGCAAGGAGTCGCCGAAGGTGATCGATTCACTGCCAGGGGGCGGGGGGATGTGGGGCACGGCCTGCAAGTCGAGGACACCCAGCACGAGAATCGGCAGCATCACCACGAAACCAGCGAGAGGTCCGGCGATGCCGATGTCGAACAGGGCACGCCGGTGAGGGAAGGGTGAGCGGATGCGGATCACGGCGCCGAAAGTACCGATCGGAGGCGGTCCCGGCAGGAAGAACGGCAACGTGCAGTCCACCCCGTGGTAGCGGCAGGCCAGGTAGTGGCCCATCTCGTGGGCCAGAAAGAAGGCCAGGATCGCCAGGGCGTAGGGCAGGGCCTGGCCGAGAACCACTCTGATCCAGGCCAGACAGGCGGCCACTCCGACATCTTGGAGCTGGGCGACGGCATTGCCGGGATCACCGAGCAGACAGTCGAGTGCAGAGCTGGAAGCCGGCGCGAGGAAGACCCCCGCAATCAGGGTGGTCAGGACTGTCGCACCGGCCAGCAGCCAAGGCAGCCATGGGATACGGCGCCGGCGTGCGGGCGCTTCGAAGGGCTGGGGAGGGGGGAAAACCGGTGGCGGCCGGTGGGGCGCACTCACAGGTTGAGGTTGCGCAGGTCCTTGCCGGGCTTGAAGCGAACGGTGCGACCCGGCGGAATCTTCACCTCGAGACCCGTGCGCGGATTGCGACCGAAACCGCGCTTGCGGGGCTTGACCTGGAAGACGCCAAAACCGCGGAATTCGATCCTCTCGCCGGCGACCATGGCATCGCGCAATGCGTCGAACAGGGCATCGACGGCTTTGATCGCCTGCGACTTCCGAATATCAGCGACTTCTGCTACGCGATTGACGAGATCTGCCTTGACCATCCGACGGCTCCTCTGCCCGAAAACATCCTGCCCGGCAAAACCTGATGATGGTGGATCGACCACTGCCGCGCCGCAGTTTATACGAGAACCCGGCCGCCTGCATGGGGTCCGTCCCGGCCCCCGGCGGAATCCGGGGTAGAATGCTCCGGCTCGAATCATGCATGGAGCTTGATGGCGCCGGCTGCGCGTCCCTGGCCGGAGGGCTCATGCAGAATCTGGGCTGCTGCCGCGACTTGCAGCGCCCTCGGGGACCGGAAGCATGGCGAAACGGAAGACGCTGCCGCGGGTGGCCCTCGTCGGGCGACCCAACGTGGGAAAATCGAGCCTCTTCAATCGCCTGCTGGGCCGCCGGGAGGCGATCGTCCACGACCGCCCCGGAGTGACCCGCGATCGCATCGAGCGCCGGACCTGGATCGAGGGCCGGGAGGTGGTACTGCTCGACACCGGTGGTCTGGTGCCCAGTGCCGACGGTGACTTGCTGCAAGTCGTCACCCGGCAGGCCCTGCTCGGCGCCCGGGAAGCGACGGTCCTGGTCTTCGTGATCGATGGCAGAACGGGAGTCACCCCCCTCGACGAGTCCGTCGCAGCCCTGCTCAGGGAGGCCGACGTCCCGGTGATCCTGGCGGTGAACAAGATTGATGTGCCGGCACTGATCGATCACTCCAGCGAAGCCTGGCGCCTGGGACTCGGCGAGCCGATCCCTGTTTCAGCCGAGCACAACCTGGGCTTCGAAGAGTTTCTCGCGCGCCTGGTCGAGCACCTGCCGGAGGCCGACGAGGGCGCCGAGCAGGATGATCCCCATCGCCTTCCCGACCCGGAAGACGAAGTGCTGCTCGCCGTGGTCGGACGGCCCAACGTGGGCAAGTCGTCGCTGGTCAACCGGCTCGCGGGGGAGGAGCGGGTGAGCGTCAGCGCCGTACCGGGGACCACTCGTGATGCGGTCGATGTGTCGCTGCTTCGCGACGGACGGCGCTTCCGGCTGGTGGATACCGCCGGTCTGCGCAAGAGGTCGCGTGTGGCCGAGCGCGACGAGGCGATCGGGATTCTCTTCACGCGCCGACGCCTAGAACGCAGCCACCTGGCGGTTCTGGTGCTCGACGCGGTGATGGGCCCCACGTCTCAGGACGTGGCGATCGCCGGTGAAATCGCCAGGGCGCGTCGGCCGCTGATCCTGGTGCTCAACAAGTGGGATCTGGTCGAGGATCCCGAGCAGGCTGTCGAGCGGATCGACGACGCGCTGGAGACGCGACTGGGTTTCGTGCGCTATGCGCCTCGGCTGACGGTCTCCGCCATGACCGGCCAGCGCGTGTTCAAGATACTCGACACCGCTCTGGAGGTGACGCGGGCCGCGAGCCGTCGGCTCAAGACCTCCGAACTCAACCGCTTTCTCGATCGGATTGTCCGGCGTCACACTGCCGATGGGGGGAGCGTGCCGAAGATGCTCTACATCACGCAGACCGGGGTCCTGCCCCCGCGCTTCGTACTCTTCCACCGGGAGCGGGCTCAGATCACGCCCCAGCTCCAGCGCTTCGTGGCCGGTCGGCTGCGTGACGAGTTCGACCTGGGGCCGACCCCCGTCGTGATCGACTTCAAGGCCGCCCCCCGGCGTCGCTCTCCGGAAGGGCGCGGAAAGTGACGAAACGCTGGGAGCAGGAAACTCTTTTGACACGCGGCTTGCCCACGCCCTATCTTTCCCGGGAATACGCACCGGAGGGGTGCGTCCGACTGGCGACCCGAAGAGCGGAAGGTCGCCGGGGAGAAACTTCATGGTCGTCTTCAATTACTCGACGCGAGAATTGACCACCAAGATCGTCTACTACGGGCCGGGACTCTGCGGCAAGACGACGAATCTCCAGTTCATTTACGACAATATGCCCGCAGGGGTTCGGGGGAAGATGCTCTCCCTGGCGACCAAGTCCGACAGGACCCTGTTCTTCGATTTTCTCCCCATCGACCTGGGGGAGATCCAGGGAATGAAGACCAAGGTCCAGCTCTACACGGTGCCCGGGCAGGTCTTCTACAACGAGACACGCCGGCTCGTGCTCAAGGGCGCCGATGGTGTGGTCTTCGTGGCCGACAGCCAGGAAACGATGCTCGACGCCAATCTCGACTCGTTCCGCAACCTGGAAGAGAACTTGAGAGGGCACGGACTGGAGCTTTCCCAGGTGCCCCATGTCTTGCAGTACAACAAGCAGGACCTCCCCAACGCCCTTTCGGTCGAGCAGCTCAACGAGAAGCTGAACAAGTACAACGTGCCGTTCTACGAGGCCGTGGCGACTACCGGGGTGGGTGTGCAGGAGACCCTGCGTCACATCACCAAACTCGTGCTGCTGCACCTCAACGAGCGCTACGCCGGCCAGCAGGCAGGAGCCTCCGCCACGCCCTCCCT
>JALTMS010000424.1 GCA_027001345.1 Acidobacteriota bacterium
AAGCTCCAGCGTCATGCCCTTGTACGCCCAAATGTTGATCCGGTCCCCGGCCTCGCAAAACCGGATGAACTCCGGCGCCCGCAATCGCATCCGGCAAAGCGCTCGGCAGGCCGCATAGCCCTCCCTGAGGTTCTCGTCGCCACAGAACTCCCGCCGGAGCCGACGCCCACGCTCCACGTCCCATCCCGACGGTCGCAAATCCTTGAACCGGGGATCCGGTGTCGAAGACAGAATGCACGAGCTCTTGTCGGGATGATGGAAACTCGCCGTGACGTTCGGGCTATGCACACCGTAGGGATGCAAGGCTTCGCCACAAGCCGGACAGAGCGGCGGCTGCACGCGCCGGTCGCGCCATTGCGCGCCGTGGCGGGCGATGAATTCCTCGGGCGTCACGACGTCGCCCAGGGAAGGATCGACGGCATGTCTGGTCATGGGACTCTAGGATGCCTTCGCACGAGCCCATTTCCAACCACTGAAATTCCGCCGCCCAACGGGCGGAATAAACGCTTGCCGTGACGCACCGTCCGCGTGACGATGCGCTCCCGATCAGCAGGACGACACTGGAGGTGAACATGAGCAACAAGTTCCTCGGCCGCGGCAACCTTGCAGCGGCGCCCACGCTCAAACACGTCGAGGTCGACGGTGAGAAGCGCGCCGTCGCCTCCATGCGCATCTTCTTCGACCGCTCCGTGCCCGATGGCAACGGCGGCTTCGAGGACAAGGGCGGCTTCTGGCTGGACGTGTCCCTGTGGGGCCCGCGGGCGGAGACGGCCGCGCGGCTCCTGGACAAGGGCGCCCGCGTGGCCGTCTCGGGCTCCCTGGTCCAGCGCACATGGGAGGACAAGGACTCCGGCGAGCCACGCTCCCGCATCGAACTGATCGCCGACCAGGTGGATGTGGACCTGGTCAGGATCGATACGCTAACTTATCGCGCGCGGCAGAACGAGGCCACGGATGAGCAAGCTGCCACCAATCCGTAAATCCGATATCGCCTTCGGTCTGTCGTTCCTCGCGGAATGTAACCGCGACTACGCCGATCGCGTCGTTCGCCTCGTCTTCGAGACCATGGCGGAGTCCCTCAAGCGTGGACACCCCGTCGTCATCAAGTCCTTCGGCCGGTTCGACGTGCGCGAGCGCAAGGCGCGGACCTTCCGCAATCCAAGAAACGGAGAAACCATCGAGGTGCCGGCCAGGCAGGTTGTCGTCTTCCGACCCAGTCCCTGCCTGCTGGGCACCAAGGATGGCAAGGAGGCTAAGTCATGAAAAACAACCTCATCCTGGCTATCGCCATTTCCGCGACCCTCGCCGGCTGCGCCGATCTCAAGGAGTTCGAGGGCGGCTCCGCCCTGGGCGGCCTGGTCACCATCACCAAGTCGGGGCCCGGGCAGCAGCAGCCAAGCACCACCTCCGCAAGCGGCAGTCCCATTCTGTCCGCCACGCCCCAGCGCGAGGCCCAGGCAGGCACCAAGGCCTGCGGCGAGCGGCGGGAGGACGTCATCGACCTGGCGGTCGATGTCGACACCGCCTATGTCCGGCTCAAGCGCCACTTCCGGTATCCCACCCTGGAGGAACGGAAGCGCAACTCCTGGGGCTTCATCGACGAGGGATTCAGACACGAGACAAGCCCAGGCGCGCGTTACTGGATGAAGAACGGCGTCAAGGTCGTCATGGATGGCAAGCTCTTCAAGGGCTGGCTTTCCACCGAGATCGAACGCAACGGCCCGACGAGCACCGTCTACCTGCGCTACTGCATCGGTGGGATCGAGGGCTTCAATGGCGTGCCCGCCGACTTCCCCCAGAAACTCATTGCCCAGGTCAGGGCGGCAGCGGAGAGGAAGCGGAGTCAATGAACTCCCTGTCCTCGATTTGGCGCTCTCCGGCCCCTGAATCCCCCAAGATCCCCTCGGGGTCGGGGGGCGCCCCCTTTTTCAGGCACGACCGATCGTCGTACACTTCGTTGTGCCACGTGGCACATCCAGATTCCTTGCGGGTCCCGGTCCCACCCTCACGCCACCGACACCCGAACGCCGGGACACGCCTTTCTATTCCGGGGGTCGTCTCGTGAGCGTGCGCCTGCACCTCGTCTCCGACGACCCCGTCGCGGCTTTCCATGGCGCCGTCCGCCGGCGCCCTCGATGGGCGCTGGCCCCGCTCCTCCCCTGGGACGACGAGGCCTTCAAGGCACGCCAGCGCTTCGCGGTCGCCCGGGAAACCCGGCGGAACGCCTCGGTCCAGCTCGACCGGATCGCCGGCACATGCGACCCCACGCATCAGGGCAGAACCTGGCTCGAACTCGCCCGCGAGGACGGTTTCCTCGACCAAAACCTGCTTCTGCTGGACCGGAACCCCGGCTACTACGTCCAGCCAGACAACAAGAACATCACGCTGGTTTCCGAAAACGATCGTGACTGGTTCATCCGCCAAGGCCATCGCCGGCTCTGTATCGCGCGGTTCTACCTGGAGACCCGGTGCGTCCATCATCTGGACGGCGTGGTCCTCGTGAACTGGGTCATCGACCGGGAACTCATGGAGGCCTACGAAACCCTGCGCGATGTGCTCGCCGACCGGCGGCCGGGGTGGTCCCTGGTCGTTCAACACACGCCGAACGGCCAACTCCAGGAGCGTGACGGCCATGTCGATCTCTGGGTGCCGCGCCTCCGGCTCCGCCATGACGATCGGGAGGAGCTCCTCACCCGAATCGACGCCGTACGATGGATCAACCGGATCTCTGGCCCCTGGTGGCGGCGGCTGTTTCCGGCATGGGGCCAAGGGAGACCGGACTGATGGACCCTGACGAACCGCTATGGTGGATCACGAGGGATGGCGATCTTGACTGCCTCGAACTCTACGAACGCCACTACAGCGCATACCGCTACGCCGACGGTCGACAGCGCACTCGCTTCACGGGCCCAGGAGAGACTCTGGTACTTCGCACGAAGGCAGGCGATGCAATGTTGGTGTGGCGCCGATTCATCGACGGAAGCGGCGAATGCGGTATCAACTGCGCCATATTCAGAAACGAGAGTGCGCATCGATCCAGCGATCTCATTCGCCAAGCGGACGCGATTGCTGATCGAGTCTGGTCTTGTCGCCGGCATTACACCTACGTCAATCCGGAGAAGATCGCCTCAACTAACCCTGGATATTGCTTTCTGGCCGCCGGCTGGCGTCGGCTCGACCGACGCACCGGCTCCGGGCTGCGAATCCTCGAGAGGATCCGGGCATGACGACTGACGCTCGGCAAATACTGGTGTGGGCGGACGGCACCTGGATGAACCAGGACGAGTATGAGGACGCCATCGATGCCTGGCGAGGCGACGATCACTTGCCGCTGTCCGTCCCGGCCCGCATGACCGACGAGGAGATCGACGAGGCGGCGCTCCGGGCAGCGATGGGCGGGATAGCCAAACGACAAGGAGATCGGAATGAAGGATGACCACCGTGGACCGGAATTGATCCAGATCGCCAGCCGCCATGGCCTGGACACCTATGCCTTCGGCGGTGAACCCCAATTCATCGTCATTGGCTCCGAGAAGTCCATCCGCAACCTCGGACGGCTCATGGAGCGATTGGAGGATCTTCTCGCATCCGAGGAAACAGTAGACGCAGGGGAGCAGGCGCCTTGATTCAGGTCGGCGACATCGTCCGAACCAGCTATGACCAACGACCGCTGGTCGTCATTGAGGTCGCGGACGGCTGCCGGTGCCCGGACTACCTCACGCAAATCGACTGTGATGGCACGCCCTGCGACCACGAATGCAACTGTGACGAGGATTGCCCCGTGACGCGCCATGACCCGGCGCACTTGC
>JALTMS010000425.1 GCA_027001345.1 Acidobacteriota bacterium
GCCGACGACGGCTCTCGCGCCATCGAGCAGACCTTCGCCCCGGAGTTCCGCAACCGTCTCGATGCCTGGGTGCGTTTCAACCACCTGAGCCCGCGGGTGGTCGAGCAGGTGGCCGACAAGCTCGTCGGCGAGCTCGAGGCCCCGCTCGCGGCGACGCGGGTGAGCATCGAGATGACGGGCGGCGCGCGCCGGTGGCTTGCGAAAAACGGCTACAACCGCCGCTTCGGCGCCCGCCCCATGGCAAGGCTCATCGACCGGAGCATACGCAGGCGCCTTGCGGACGAGATACTTTTCGGAAGGCTCCGGCAGGGAGGCTCGGTCACCATAGACGAGCGCGGCGGCGAGCTCGTCTTCGACTTCGAGGAACAACCGGAGCGCGCTTCACAGCCGCGGGACGAGCCGGTCGGCTGACCCAAAAACACCCTTATAGTTCCTCGACGAGCCTGTTCAGCACCAGCCCGAAAAAGCCGTCGTCTCCCGAGTCGAAGCGCCAGCCCAGATGCGCACCGCAACCCGCGCACAGCGCGTGGCGCCAGAGGTAGCCAGGAAACCAGGTGAACTCGTCGGTGGGCCGTCCGGCCACCAGGCAACCAGGAGCTTGCGAAAACAACCCTATCTCGAACAGCAGCCCGTGGGGGTTGAAAAAGGCGTGGCGGTGCCCGCCGGCCCTTTCCGTCGAATACCGGCTCGCCGTAACCTCGGAGCCGCAGGCGCGGCAGCGTATGCTCCTTTCCGGCGATTCGTCTTCCTCCACGTCCGCGTCCGTCCGGCGGTCGGGCGCCCTCCGGCCGCTCGGCTTGAACAACAGGTACGGCCCGCCGGCGGTGTCCGCCGAAATCAACATGTCGAAAGGATACCACGAAGAGAAGCGCCAGGGACGACGTCGCACCACGCCCGCTCCGCCCTAGTCGGGCCCCGGTACCTCGACGACGTCCACTCCCTTCGGTATGGTGAACTCGAAGGCCTGGTCTTTCAGCCCGACGTTCACCGACACCCTGGAAAACCGTATGACGTTTACGTTGCCGCCCGGGTCTTCGATTATGCTACGGCGCACGACGGCCCGAGGTTTTTCCAGCACCAGAAGCATCCTTGTAAACTGCGCGGGCCCCCTGGGGCGCAGCTCTAGCACCCAGAACTTTTCGGGGTCGACGCCCGGATACCTCTCGAGGGCCAGGTGAAATCCCTCCTCAAGCCTTCCCCTGCCCCACAAAAAGCTCACGGCCGCGGTGAGCTGTGAGCTGACGAAGTGCCGGTCGACGATCACCTGGTTCAGCTCCGGGTCGTATATGTACAGCGTTCGGCCGTTTATCAGGAAATGTTTGGGGTTCGGCTCGCGGTAGTCCCAGCGCATCTTGTCCGGGCGCTTGACGTACAGGTACCCGCTCGAGCGCTTCCGGCGCCCCAGCGCCTTCGAAAGGTACTCCTGCTCGAAGGCCGCCTTGAAGTCGCGAACGGTGCCGTAGCTTTTCTGAACCAGCGCGGCCACCGCCCGCGCGTCCTGCGCTGCCGCGCCGCCATCGAGTGCAAGCAATACAAAAACCACCGCAACCGCTTTCATCTTCCCTCCGGTGCCCTGCGACGACGGCCGCGACCCGTTGATTCAACTGGTACTACTTCCAGGTGGTATGGGCCGCAACCCGTCACCCTGGCTTTCACGATTTCGCCCGCTTCGGCCCTTCCCTCAATCACCGTCTCGCCGTCGACTTCCGGCGCCTGGTTCCAGGCGCGGCCAGTGCTTCGGCCGCGGCCGGCCGACTCCACCAGGACGTCGATTACGCCGCCCACCAGCGAGCGATGGTACTCGAGCGCGATGCCCGCCTGAAGCTCCATCAACATCCCGAGCCTCTCCCGCGCCAAGGCCAGGTCTATCCCGCCGGAAAGCCCGGCCGCATCGGTGCCTTCTTCCGGCGAGAAGACGAACGCGCCCATTCTCTCGAACCGCACGCGCTCGACGAACTTCATCAGCGTGCCGAAGGCCCGCTCGTCCTCGCCCGGAAAGCCCACCATGAACGTGGTGCGTATGACCGCGCCCGGCACCCTTTCTCTTATGGCGCGTATGAACTTCTCGTGCGCTGCGGGCCCTCCGCCGCGCCGCATGCGCCGCAGAACGCGGGCGTCAGCATGCTGAAGCGGTACGTCGAAGTAGGGGAGTATGTTTTCGTGCCGTTCGAAAAGCCCGAGCAGTCTCAACGGAGGGCGCCTGGGGAAAAGGTACATCATGCGAATCCAGCGGACGCCGTCCACTCCGGCGAGCCCGTCGAGCAGCCGCCACAGCCCCGGTCGGCCGGGAATGTCCTGCCCCCAGGAGGCGAGGTCCTGTGCGACCAGAACGATCTCCTTCACGCCCATCGCCGCGAGTTGCTCGGCCTCGCGCACGAGCTCGCCGATCGCCCTGCTGCGAAGGGGGCCCCGCAACCGTGGTATGAGGCAGAAGCTGCAGCGGCGCGAGCAACCGTCGGCAACCTTCAGGTACGCGGCCCCGGCGGACAACGAGTTGGCCCGCGCCGGAGGCGCGCCCGCCGCCCGCCCGGCCCTGTTCCTGGAAGACGATGCGGCGCCCAGGATCCTTTCCACCACCTTTTTCGCCGGAGCCGGCCGCAGCCACAGATCGACACCGCCCGTGCCGGCGCGGCCCGCGGTGCGGAACCTGGCGGGCAGGCATCCGCACACGGCCAGCGTGTTGCAGCGGCCGTTTTGCTTGTACTCGGAAAGCTCCCCGATCACGTCCACCGACTCGGCAACCGCGTCACCTACGAACGCGCACGTATTTACGACGATCAGCTCCGCCTCGGCCGGATCGGAAACTGGTGAGATCCCGCGCATTGCGAGCTCCGCCCAGAGTTGGTCGGAATCGACCCTGTTTTTCGGGCAGCCGAGCCCGACCATGTAGAACGTTGCGGGCCGATCGATTCCCGCGCGCCTTTTTCGATCATTCTCCACCACGATGGAACCAGCATCGGCCATGGCAAGTGATTTTTCAAGTTGACAATCCAGTACATCGAACTTAGCTTTTGGCAGACTTCCGGTGAACATCTTTTCGGAAGAGGAAAGGAGAAGGGCATGAGAGGAAAACTGTCCATTCCAGCGGCACTGTTGTTGGTTTTGGCTATTGGAACGCCTGCCAAGGCGCAATCGTTCTCACTTACGGGCGGCAAGATAGTACCCCCCGGCCACAACGCTCTCAGGGTGGAGGTGGGCTATCCCGGCATTCGTGCTGCATATCACGTTCGGGTATCCGACAAGTTCGAGCTGGCGCCACGGTTCAACTTCTATTACGGATACGATACCAACGCTCCCTACGTCGGAAACGGCCTTGGCGTGGAACTCAAGTTCAATCTCGTCACCAAGGGTTCTTTCGATCTGTCGTTGATATTCGAGCCGGAGTTTTTCCTGAACTATCACCCCGGCTTTGGAGTGTTGTTCCGCGTCGGTGGCCCCGGGGTGCTATTCACGTACGCCGTTCAGGAAAAATTCAACCTCGTGGGCGGCATGAAGATACCCTTCGGCTTTCTCATACACCCCAATTTCGCCGCATCCATCCCGATCCTGTTCGTGCTCGGCTTCGAGTTCAACGTGGGTCCGTCCATGAACCTCTACCTCAACACCCAGATGGGCCCGGACATCCTGGCCGCCAGCGGCGGAAGCACCGTGCGCTTCTCCCCCAACGTCTACATGGGCTTCGGGATGTTGCTGTAGGCAGGGCATCCTCCCGCCCTTTGTTTTCTCGTGGTCCGGTTCCAAAACAGCTTTTCCTCAACGCCAAAAAAACAAAAAGCAACATGGGTGTTTCAAGATCGTCCGGTGTCTAT
>JALTMS010000426.1 GCA_027001345.1 Acidobacteriota bacterium
GGGGCGGGGTGTACCCCGCCCAGCCGTTGTCATGGGGCGGGGTTCGTGGTGACGCGTGCGTTGGGTGGGCGTCGCCAGTGGGGTGTGGCGCGTCAGGGGCAGGCGTTGGGGCTCGATTCGATGCCCGTGTTGCGGGTTTCGTTGGCGGAGGGGTCGCTCGAGTAGGTGCCGACGCCGGCGCAGCTTCGGGCGCGGTGCAGGTACCAGATCTGGTTGATGGACTCGGTGTTGGTGTCCTCCACCGAGAGGGCGGCCAGGTCGGAGGCCAGGCAGGTGTCCGTGGAGCCGGTGAAGTCGCCTCCGCCCGAGACCAGGGCTGCCAGGTTGCCGCGGACCACGTCGTAGGAGGTGGCGTCAGCGACCGCCTGCCAGGAGATGGTCACGCCTGAAGGGTCGCGGCTGAGGGAAAGCACGGCCACGCCGGTGGGAGTGACCTCGCCCTTGTCCACGATGCCGTCGCAGTCGTTGTCGATGCCATCGAGGCAGGTCTCGCCGGCCCCTGGCCAGGCGGCGTTCTGGTCGTCGTCGCAGTCGCCGTCGCATTCGCTGAAGCCATCGCCGTCGGCATCGTCCTCGGCGGAGGAGAGCAGCCAGTCGGAGAAGGTCACCGAGCCCTGGACCGGCGTGCCGCTGCCCGGCCCTGTTCCCGACGGCCCGTCGGGAGCGCCCCACCAGTTGCCGGTGGCGGTGAAGGGGGTGGTGTCGTTGTTGACCAGGCCGTTGCCGGTGCCGGTCAGGTCGGCGTGCTCGATGCGGTTGGCATCGCTGCCCGCACCGCCGGCGTCATCGGCCAGCAGGTCGGTGGCATTGTCGTCGAGCACCGTGCAGGAGATCGAGGTGCCCAGCACGCGCCCCGGATCCGCCGCAGCGCGCAGGATGCGAATGCCCGCCCCCGAGCAGGCCGTCACCGAGCCGCCGCTGATGGAAGTGGCGCTGGTGTCCGAGCGCTCGGTGACGCACTCGCCGTCCCGCAGGGGCTCGAGGCGGATGCCGTCAGCCAGCTCGGCGCCGCTGAGCTGGTTGTCCGAGAGGGTGGTGTTCGCCGTCAGGCTCAGCAGGATGCCCGTGGCGCTGTCGCTCCAGGCCGAAGCGGGGGAGGCGGAGAGGGTCGACGAGGAAATCTCCGTGTCGTCCGCCAGGCGCAAGGCGATGGCGCGGGTGGTGCCCGAGATGTCGGCCCGCAGAATGCGGTTGCGCGCCGCAAACGCGCCGGCGCCGCCCTCGCACACCGCGCCCCCGTCGATCTCGATGCCCGTACGCGAGCGATGCCCGCAGGCGTCGGCCCCGCCGAAGTCGCGGATCACGCCGTCGATGGTCAGGTCTTCGAAGAGGTTGTCCGAGGAGTTGCCCCAGACCCGCAGCTCGGTCACGCCGTTTTCACTCAGGCACAGTCGCGAGAAGGTCGACGACGAGACGTTCTTCAGCTCCAGGCCCATCTCCTCGCCGCTGTACTGGCCGCAGCTCACGTCGGGGCCTTCACCCGCGCCCTCGATGCTCAGATCCGACAAGCTCACGCCGGAGGTGTCGCTGATCTGGAACACCGGCAGATGGGGCGCGCTCTTCTGCTCGCCGCGGATTTCCGCCGTCGAGCAGCCCGAGGCGGGCGGAATGCCCTCGATCTTCATCGGCCGAGAGAGGGTCACGTGTTCCTTGTAGACCCCTTCGCCGACCAGCAGGTAGGAGCTGTCCGCGCTGGCGTCGATCGCCGCCTGGACGGACTGGTAGCAGGTCTCGGCCGACGGATCCCAGCCCGACTCGGTGGGTCGCCGGACGAAGAAGGGAGCCGCGTCGAAGAACGAGCCCGTGTCCACCGAGCCCCAGACGGGATCGCCGCTGCCCAGAGCATCGCCGCCCGGCCCGTCCGCCGCGCCCCACCAGGAGCGCAGGGCGCTGATGGTGCCGTCACCCTGGTGCCGCAAGGCGGTGGCATTGCCGCTGAAGTAGCTGTGGCCGAGGGTCAGTCCCGTGCCGGTGCCGGCCTCGATCCGTACCGCGTCGCCGCTGTGGTTGGTGAAGTGATTCTGCTCGAAGCGCAGGGTGGAGCCGCCCTGGAGCACCAGGCCGTCACCGTTGTCCCGCAGGCGGTTGCAGAAGAAGGTGGCGTCGGTGACCTGATCGAGGACCACCGCCCGGTCGTTGATCTGATAGAAGTCGTTGCCCTCGAAGCGCACGTCGGAGGCCTGGTGGATCTCCACCGCCACGTGGGATCCCACGTCGGGGTGATTGCCGTTGTTGCCGACGATCTCACCGGCCAGGACGATGTTGTTGTTGGTCCTGCCGCCGGTGGCGGGGCGGATCACCAGCCCCGGCCCGTCGTTGTTGGTCAGGTGGCCGAGCTTGAGCTGGATCTTGCCGTTGCCATTGACCATCAGGGTGCCGATGCCCGAGTCGGGGGTGCCGTCGTAGACGTTGTCCCGGGTGGAGGCGGCGAGGAAGGTGTTCCAGGCGCCGGAGGGACCGGGATCGCCGGTGGAATCCCAGATCGCACCGATCGAGCAGAAGGCCAGAGAAGTGTTGTCGATCTTGATGTTGCGCAGGCCGGGGTGGGCCGTGTCGCCGATGCGCATGCAGGCCACGCCGGTGGTGTCGTAGACGTTGACGGCGGTCCAGTGGACATCGGAGGAGAAGATGCGCACCACATCCACCGTACCCGAACCGCGGAGGATGGTGCGTGTGGGCACACCCTCGCCGTCGACGGTGACGGGGTGATCGATCAGCACGTCCTCGTAGTACTCGCCTTCGGCGACGGAGACGGTCTCGCCGTCGCAGGCGACCTGTACGGCGTGGTTGATCGAAGCGCAGGGCAGGGCCTGGTCGAGACAGGTGTTGTTCGTGTCGTCACCACCGGGTGCGACGTAGCGTATGCCCTGATCCTCGTCCACGCTGCCGTCACAGTCGTTGTCCAGGCCATCGCACAGCTCGAGACTCGCCGGCAAGGGAGTGCAACTGTCCTCTTCGACGCCGCTGTTGCAACTCGTCGTGCCGCTGGCGGCGCATTCGCCCACTCCGCAGGTGGTCGCGTTCGAGGTGTAGTCTTCGTCGGTGGTGCCGTCGCAGTCGTCGTCCACTCCGTCGCAGGTCGCGTCGTCCGCCGCCGGAGTCCCCGGAGCGCAGCTATCCTCCTCCACGCCGTCGACGCAACTCATCGTGCCCGTTGCCCCGCAGCCGCCGACGCCGCAGGTGGTGGAGGTCTGGGGATAGTCCTCATCCACGCTGCCGTCGCAGTCGTCGTCCATCCCATCGCAGGTCGCGTCGTCGGCTGTCGGGCTCGCCGCGCAGCCGCAGTAGGCGCCTCCATCGGCCAGCACGCCCGAGCCGTTGCGCCCGCCCCACAGCAGCATCTGGCGGCCGCTCCACACGGCGCTCATGGCGCTGCGGGCGGAGGGCGCACCGAAAGTGTCCATCGGCGACCAGCTATCGGAGGTCGGCTCGTAGCGCGCGCCGCTGGCGGTGGCACCGAGACCCTCCTGACCGCCCCAGACGATCATCTCCCAGCCGCTCCAGATCTGGGCGTGGTGGTGGCGCTGGGAGGGCTCGCCGACCGCCGAGACCGGGCTCCAGCTTCCGGTGGCCGGCTCGTAGCGCGCGCCCGAACTCAGCGGTCCCGCGTCGTCCTGACCGCCCCAGACGATCATCTCGCTGCCCGCCCACACCGCGCCGTGATCCGAGCGAGCCGTGGGTGCGCCGATGGTCGGCAAGGTGCTCCAGGAGTCGGTGGCCGCCTCCCAGCTCGCCCCATCTCCCAGGCGGCCGGTGGCGTCTCGCCCGCCCCAGACGATCACCTCCGTTCCGCTCCAGACCATG
>JALTMS010000427.1 GCA_027001345.1 Acidobacteriota bacterium
CGCAAGCGCACGCCGGGGATCTTCTCGAGCCAGGTCCTAAGGTCCTCGAAGCGCTCGCTGACCGTCGACGACCTCGAGGGCCAGGAGCCCCCGGGCGACCGCCCGCCCAGCCCACCGGAGGAGCCGCTGACCCCCGAGCTCCACGGGGAGCTGCAGGAGCTGCAGGAGCTGCTCTTGGAGCAAGCACTCTCCTGGGCCGACACGCCCATCCCGGCCTTCGGTGGCAAGACCCCCCGCCAGGCCTGCGCCACGAGCGAGGGCCGCCGCAAGGTCGCGCGCATGGTGCGCACCCTGCCCGCCGCGAGCTCCCCCTATGGCCCGATCGAACCTCCCCGCGACGAGCTCCTGCGTGAGCTCGGACTTCTATAGGAATCGAAGGACCCGACCATGGACAAGAACAAGCTCGACGAGACCGTGATGGCGCTCCTCTTTCTAACCTCCTTCCGCGACGGCCCCAACACCCGCGCCTGGAAGGGCCACGCTTGGGAAGTCATGGACCGCCTCTTCGAGCGCGGCTGGATCTTCGACCCCAAGGGCAAGGCCAAGTCGGTCGTCCTGACCGAGGAGGGCGAGGGCCTGGCCCCCGAGCTGTTCGAGCGGCTGTTCGGCGAGAAGCCGGAGGACGACGCCACCCTCCAGCTCGAGCACCTAGAAGAGCTGCTCGACGGCGAGGGCGAGGTGCACCTGGGGCAGACCGGGCCCGTGGAAGAGGGGGCCAGTGCATCCGAGTTTCGCCACGACTTGGCCCTGCTCGCCCGCCGCCGGGGTGAGTCCTGGACCGACCTGCTCCGCCGCCTCGATGCGGCGGTCGGCCAGGTTAGGGATGGGGGCGAGCGCATTGACGAGGTGAACAAGTCCTAGCGAGAGTGGCCATGTCGGCCGCGGTCCGGTCCACCCAGCTTGTCTAGCGGCTGAGGGAGACCGTGCCGTTGAGGTCGTCCTGGTAGCGGCGGTCGAGGCTCTTGCGCAACGCGAGGCGATTGCCACTGCGCTCGAGGTTGTCCTCGACGTACTGCAGGTCCTCGGGGCGACCAACTCGGATGAGTTGAAAGAGCGCATTCCGATAGATCCCGCTACCTGAGGGCAGCTGTTCGATGGCTGAGCGGAAGCGCGTGCAGATCTCGTCCTGGCGTTCCCCGGCGGGTAGGTTGAAAGCCTTCGTCATGGTCCTAGACGAGAGGGCGGCCATAGCCTCTTGCCATGGCTTGGGCAGCTTCCAGAACTCGACGACATCATCCTCCCCGAGCAGCTGCGCAATCAGCTTGACCGTCCCGGCATCTCGGGTATCCGAGATGCCCTCGAGGGCCTGGGTGACGAGGTCGGTCAGCTGCTGTTTCTCGGGCCCCTCGGCAGCTCGGAAGCGGGGTAGGATCGAGCCCTCGAGCAGCTCGAGCGCGGCCTCGGGCTTGGCGGCCGTGAGACCGCTTAGGGCCGCTGCCGCCGTGGCGATGCTCTTGGCATCCGACAGCGGTTGGGCCGCGAGGGCTTGCAATTCAGTCGCGGCACTGGGGTCGCGGATCGCTCGAACCGCGACCAAGGCAGCGTCGTCGTCGAGGGCCAGGGCGGTAAGGGCGCGTTGGGCGCCGGCGGCACCACCTGCGCGGGCCAAGAGCTCGAGGGCCGAGCCGCGCACCTCTTCCGTGACCTCGGGATCGTCGATGAGCGCTTCGACACGCGCGGCTTGCTCTTTGCCCTCAAGCTTGTCGATCAACTTCAAGGCCAGGGTCGCGGTGCTTGATGCCGCCGGACTTCGGTCGCCCGCCAGGAGTCGATCGAGGTTGAAGTCCGCCACCTCCCAGAGCGGAGCCTCGCCCGCATCTGGCACGTAGTGCTGGAACGTCGTCAGTGCGTGCATGGCGGCAAGCGCCGTGGTCTCGGTGCTCGACTTGGCTAGCTCTTGAACCATTTGAAGGTCCTTCAGCGAGGCACCCTTGGAGTAGGGCATCGCGAGGATGAGCTGCTTATACGAGGAGCCCAGGGCATCGCGACGGGCGATCTCTGAGCGGAGATCTTCAGCGCTGATGTCGATCTTGATGACCCACTTGCGCATGGGGGAGAGGATCGAATCCATCTTGCGGCTTAGGTCCACATCGGCCAGTCTTCGAGCGGTCAGCCACTCCTCATGCCCGTTGTACTTGTCGAACTCGGCGAACTTGGCTGCCCGCAAGACCTCGGACTCCGAGGGCTCTTTGGGTCCCATCACGACATCTTCCTCAACCGCTAACGAAGCTCTCCCGTCGCCTTTCGGAAAGGCCCCGAGAGGGCCGGAGGCCTCGTCTCGGCCAGGCATAGCGAGCTCGCCATTCGGCGGAACCCGGGGCGACGCTTGGTGCGTGTCAGCGACGAGCCCATAGATCAGGGCGACAGCGACGGACATCGCGACCAGGAGTAGAGCGTTCTTGCGCATGCGGAAGAGACTGTGGAGTGGGTGCGGCTGGGACGACAGGAGCCGTCCCAGCCAAGCATGAACCAATGTCGAGTCTACTTGGAGTTCTCGGCGACCTTTGGTTCGTCGGCGTGCCCATCGCCATCCGAGTCGCAGTCTTCGCCGTTGGGCACTCCGTCGCCGTCCATGTCGTCGTCCATATCGTTGAGTTTGCCGTCGCCATCGATGTCGTCGTCCATGTCATTCGGCGTACCATCGCCATCGGCGTCAAGGTCGTTGATGTTGAGGATTCCGTCTCCGTCGATGTCGTCGTCTTCACCGTTGAGTTTGTCATCCCCATCGACATCGCTGTCCTCGCCGTTGGGCGTGTTGTTGCCATCGACGTCAGGATCGAGAGCGTTGATCAGGCCATCCCCATCCTTGTCTGGGCACGCACCGGATGCATTTGACGGGTCGGTCACCCCAGTCGGCGCCGCATCGTCCTCGTTCGCGATGCCATCCCCATCGATATCGTCGTCGTCCGCATTGTCCTTGCCGTCACCATCCATGTCATCATCGTGATCGTTCAGCGTTCCATCACCATCGATGTCGCCATCCTCGCCATTGCCATAGCCATCCCCATCCGCGTCGATGTCGGCCGGGTTGAGCGTCCCGTCGCCGTCGATGTCGCCGAGCGAGCCCTCTTGTTCACCGTTCAGGAGTCCGTTCCCGTCGATGTCGGTGTCGCACTGGTTCGGGATCCCGTCGCCGTCGACATCGCGGGGTGTCTTCTTGCCGTTGTGGTCGACCGCATCGGTCACACCGTCCCCATCGGAATCCCGACCGAGACCACGCGAGCAGCCACCTTCTTTATTGACGGGCCCGCCTGGATCCTGCGGCCCAGAGGGCGGCTCCGACGACGGACCACCAACAGGCACTCGCCCTTGGCCAACGGCCAGTGGCACGGCGAGGGCGGCGGTGAAAAAGCAAAGTACGGTCTTGTGAGTCCAGTGAGCTGGGATCATGAAACGAGTCTTGGGTTGGGACCTCGAGAGAGCGAGGGCGAGAGAGCGAGGGCGAGAGAGTGAGGGCGAGAGAGTGAGGAGTCGCCGGGCATACCAGCACCCGGTGAAATCAAAGCGCCCACGAGGTCGCGCTGCCCTGAAGACACACCACCCCCCTCGCGGTGTCAGGAAATCTGCAGAAACCGATACCGAGTCACCTCTGAACGGACAGCTGGCCGTTCAGAGGCCACACCGCCCTACCGATGCGCTTCGAGCCAGCCTGTCCCGAAGTCGACAAGCCTCTGCGCCTCGAAGATGCAGGCCCCGCCGCGGCTCGTCTTGCGCCGCCCTCGTCCTCGAATGCTGTCCTCAACTGCACTGATGCCAGGGCACGACGGCGAGCTCGCCGTCGTGCCCTGGCATCAG
>JALTMS010000428.1:0-853 GCA_027001345.1 Acidobacteriota bacterium
GCCCCTGCCCCTGCGCCGAAGGCGCCGAAGACGCTGAAGACGCCGAAGACCGAATCCGAAGGAGCTGCCGCGCCCCCGAAGGTGGAGGCGGAGGCGGTGTCATCCCCCCGAGTTGAAGCGAGCGACCCGCCGAAGCCGGCGGCCGAGATCCCGGCGTCGTCCGAGAAGACGATCGAGCCGGAAGCTCCCGAGCCGGATCCCATTCGGCGAGACCGGGCCAGAAGAACTCGTCGCTGGAAAGGGCCACTGCAGGGACTGTCGAAGACCAGGAGACACGAGCGGAAGCAAGACGAGCAGAAGGACAAGTCGCCCAAGGCTGCGAAGTCGAAGAAGGAGGTATCCCCGCGGACCGATCACACCGACCCGCCGGCCAGAACTCCGCGAGAAGAAGGTGATGTTGACGAGGGTAGTGACAGTGGGCGTTTGGAATGAGACGGATGTCGAATCCTGATTCGGAGAGATCGGGTGGAGGGGGCCGGATACGTGTCCGCCGATCCCCGCTAAGGGTCACCTGCCTGCTGCTGCTGATTTCATCCGCAGCGGCGGGAACAGATATGTCGACGATCGTCATCACTACCAGGCCGCCGCTGGCCGGGGCAGCCATCGTTCTTGATGGGGAGCCCAGTGGAGTCGCGACCGACGGCAACGGAGAGGCCGTGATCGAGCGCGTCCCGACCGGCCGTCACCTGATAGAAGTTCGGACCGCGCGCGGTTCGGGGGCCCGCGCACTGGTCGTCAGTGCTGGAATGGACGAATTCGTCGAGATTCCGATCCGCTTCTTCCGCCAGACACCGGTTCGGGCTGATACCTCTTCCCGGACGAGTCGTTCGCAAAGCGACTCTCTGGCCGTTAT
>JALTMS010000428.1:863-3764 GCA_027001345.1 Acidobacteriota bacterium
TGATTCTCCTGCTCGCCTCAGCGGGAGTCGGTGTTCTGCTGTTCCTGCTACTGCGGGCCCAGGTTCCCGAAGCCGCGGACGGCATTTCCCGCAACCTGGGGCGCTACCAGATCGAGCAGACGTTGGCGACGGGTGGCATGGCGACCGTCTTTCGCGCCCACGAGAAGGGATCGGGAGAAGCGATCGCCCTGAAGGTCATGCACAAGGCCCTGCTCGATGACCCCGATCTGACCAAGAAGTTCATCCGGGAGGGGGAGATTCTCTCCGACCTGCGACGTCAGGATCCGGATGCGCCGGTGGTGGAAGTCAAGGCGTTCGGAACGATTACCGACCGCGATCGCTGCGAGCGACCCTTCATCGCCATGGAACTGATCGAGGGCGACAACCTGCTGCAAGTATTGGAGAAGGAGGGCCGACTTTCCGTGGGTCGAGCCGCCCACTACTGCGCCGGTGTCTGCCGCGCGTTGGTGCCTGCTCATCGGATGGGGATCTACCATCGCGATCTCGATCCTCAGAACGTTCTCGTGGCGGCGGATGTTCGTGGGCGGTTCACGGTGCGGTTGATCGACTTTGGCGTGGCGCGTCACGAACACGCCCTCCAGGCAACGATGGACGGCACCATCGCCGGCAAACCTCCCTACATGTCCCCTGAACAGTGCCGCGGCCTACGCGTCGATGGCCGCTCCGATATCTACAGCGTCGGAATCCTCTTTTTCGCCCTGCTGACCGGCAGTCCGCCGTTCCGTTCCCGGAACCCTCTCGAGGTGATGCGGATGCACGAAACCGAGGAACCGGCCATCCCGCCCGACCTGCCCTATGAGGTCCAGGAACTCCTGTTCCGGTTGCTGGCCAAGAACCCGGACGACCGCATCCAGAGTATCGAAGCGGTGCTGGAGATGTTGCTGGCCATCGCGGAGGCTCGCCGGGACGAGTGGCGGGCGGCATGAAGATCGACGCTGTGGGATGGCGAGTGATCTGCGCGCTGATGTTGGCGGGCCCGAGTTTCTGCCTGTCCCAGTCAGCGATGGTCACGGGAGTCACCGCCGACGGCCGCGTCACATTGAACGTCGGGAGCGCCGACGGAGTGAAGGTTGGCGCTCGTGCAGCCGTAGTTCTTCCTCGACGCGTGGCCGGCCGACAGATGGAACTGCGGGTGGCCCGGATTCAGGTCGTTTACGTGGATGCGCGGTCCTCTGATGCAGATGTAACAGAGATCGCCAACTCGTTTCGGCTCGATGACCTCAAGGCAGGTATGCATGTTGCGTTCTACGAGCCTTTGGTCCCGCCCGCGGCCCCCGTGGCGCCGCCGTCCGCCTCGGCGCCGCCGCCGGCCGAGCAGGGAAAAGGGCCGGGGGTGTCGATCGAGTTCATCAATGTTCCACCGGGAACGGAACTCGAGGAGTGCGGGGCGTCCTACACCTTGGCGAGTGTTCCGACTCCGGAGGGCATCGTCGATCTGCCCGCCAGTGACTATTGTCTGAGATTCGTGGTGGAGGGAGTCCCCGGAGAGACGGAATTGCGGCTGGCGGCGAGGCCAGGCTTTCCGCGGCCCGTCATCGACGTCTCCAGGTATCGGCCGCGCGGAAGTGCGAAGCGCGGGAGATCACGGCCCGCGCGAGAGCGAATCCCTGAGGTCGATGCGTGCAGCCGGGTGCGGACGGAACTGCTGGATAATCGAAGCTACGTCGATGCGCACAAGTGGCTGAACGAGAATCGACGCTCCCTAAGTTCGGAGATCTACGGATTCCTGCGTGCACTGTCTGATGCCGTGCAAGCGACGCGCCGTATGGAAACGGATAACACCCGCAAGCGACTCCAGGAGGCGCAACGGTTCCTCAGTGGTTTCGGGGTCGACGTCGCAGAGTGTGCGCGAGGCCTGTTCGGCGACTTGAGGGAGGGCCTCCTGTTGCCGGTGGGGTTCGAGGATGGTGACGAGGCCGGGCCGACGGGAACCTCTCAACAGCTCGGTCACGCCGCACAGGGCGTCGTACCGGTCGTGATACGACACAAGGAAACGGGGTTGGCGTTCCGCCTCGTTCCCGGACTGACATTCGGCCAAGGATGCGTGCCGCGGGCGATCGGCGAGACAAGGAGTTGTGATCTTGCTGAGCAGCCGCAGCATTCCGTCACTGTTGCCGATTTCTGGATGATGACGACGGAAACTCCCCTTGCTGCATACCGGCGCTTTGTTCGGGACCGTGGCCTGAGCATCGTGCTTCCGGCCAGAACGACAGGAGATGACGAGTATCCCGCCAGGAGCGTTCCCTGGGGCGTTGCCGAGCAGTTCTGTCGCTGGCTCGGCGCCCGGCTGCCCTCGGAATCGGAGTGGGAACTAGCTGCGCGAAGTAATGGCGGAGCGAGCATCGTCGACTGGGAGACCATCGGCGGAGTGGGACCTGGCGAGGTTCGCCATGGCGATGCCGGGAAGCTGGGGATCTACCACCTGCTCGGCAATGTCGAGGAGTGGGTGCAGGACGTCTGGCATTCGGACTACCGGGGCGCTCCCAGGCATGGGCGCCCATGGGTCGATGGTGCGGATCCGGATTATCGGGTGCTTCGGGGAGGGACGTTTGCGGTGCACGAGGCCGAGATCACGCCCTGGCGCCGCAACATGAACCTGATGGATGTGCACTTCGAGACGATCGGTTTTCGCTGTGCGGTTTCGGTCGAAGGCCCACCGACAGCGTTTGCGGTGGGCCGATGACCGATGTGGGAAGGAACGGCCCTGGACCAAGATGGGAGGAGCGTCATGAACGGTTTCGTGGTGCGAGGAAGAGTGTTCTGCAGTGTCCTGCTGGTTCTGCTGGCTGGAGGCTTCGCGGTGGCGCAGTACGACGCGGAGCATTTCAGCGTGCTGAACTTCCGCTATCAGAACCCCGGGGCGCGGGCCCGAGGTATGGG
>JALTMS010000429.1 GCA_027001345.1 Acidobacteriota bacterium
GTGTTGCCCACCGACATCTTTTCTCCGCGCCAGTTGGTGGTGCGGAAGAACACACCCCCGTGGGGAGCCCGCACCTCGAGCGACTCTCGAGCCTGCTCGTATTGGGCCAGGCGCACCTGTTGGGTCTTGCGTTGCAGGCGCAGGATCTCCATCTCGGCCTCGGCGCGCTCCACATAGCGAGCGATCTTCGACCGGGCCAGCTCGATCTTGGTCTCGAGCAACTCGAGATCCACCTGGGCGTCGATGATCTCGTTCCGCGAAAAGAACGATTCGTCCCGCGGAGCAAAAGACTCGGCGTCGCGCTTTTCCTGCTCGAGCAGTGCCAGCGAGGCTTCCACGGCGGTCTTCTCTCTCTCGAGCGTTTTCTGCTTGGCGTCGAGCTGCAAGTCGATCTTGCGAATCTCGTCCTTCGCCCTGCGAATCCAGCGATGCACGATCTCTCCGTCGAGCCGCGCGATCAGGTCACCCTCTTCGACCGCCGTACCGTCGTCGATCAGAAAGACCACGCGTTGCCGACCGGGTAGATTGGACGGCACCTCGATCGGTGTGCTCTTGGCGGCTTCCAGCTCGCCGAAACCCTTGATCTCGATCTCGAAACTACCGGGCTGCACCTCGAATGTCGGCACGTTCGATGCCGTCCGAGAAGCCGAGCATCCGGCCCCGATCGCCGCCAGCACGACGGCCGCCACGAGCCTACCCCTGATCATCGGGAACCCTCACCAGGTCACCGGGCTCGAGACCGGCGTCCACCACCACCTTGCCCTGCCAGCGGGAACCGAGGGTGACCGGTGCCTGCTCGCTCCGCCGGCTACCACCCCGGCGGACCTCGACCCAGGCCCCGTCATCGCTCCTTCGGACCGCCTGCTCGGGCACCTGAATCACCGGCTCGGGGGTCGGCACGAGTATCTCCAGGCTGGCCGCCATGCCAGGGCGCATCAGTTCGGTATCTGGATTGTCGATGTCAATGACCGCGTCGAAGACCTTGGAGGGCACGTCCTTCGACTTGGTGCGGAACAGCCGGCCGAGACGGCGGATTCGTCCCTTGAAAAGGCGGTCGGGGGCGGCGTCGAGGCGAATCTCCACCTGCTGGCCTTCTTCGACGTAGCCTGCATCGGCCTCGGCTACCTCTGCCGCCACCTGCATGTGGCTCAAGTCCGCCAGCTCCAGGATCGGGCGGCCGCGCCAGACGGTCTCGCCGACCTTCGGCTTGTCGCCTCGCCAATCCGGCACAAGCACCACGTAGCCCGCGCGCTCGGCGGTGACCCGGAGTTTTTCGAGGCCACCGCGGATGCGCTCGACGATCTGCTCGAGTTCCTTGACCTTCCGCTCGGCGGCGGCCAGGCGCAACTGCTGGCTCTTCTTCTGCAACACGACCGCCTGCTCGGCCAGCTCCAGGCGGCGGGCCGCCAGCCGTGTGTCGATCTTCAGCTTTTCGACCTCGATCCCGGTTCTCAGGTTCTCCGGCACGTCCAGTTCCCGCTCGAGGCGTGCGAGGTCGGCCCTTGCCTCAGCCACCGCCAGCACGCGCTTGTCGTAGCTGTCCTGCAGGGTGAGCCGGTCTTTTTCCAGCTCTTTGCGGGAAGTTTCCAGCTCGGAACTCTTGACCTCGAGACGCTCGCGCAGACTGCGCCCGTCGAAGTCCAGCAGAGGATCACCCTCGGCGACCTCCTTACCCTCGCTGGTCATCGAAGTGATGGTGAACTCCCACATGTAACCCACTGATGGGCAGCCGACCACCAGCGAGTCGGCGGACTGCAACTCGCCCCCCGCCCGGATACGCCGCACGAAGGGTTCGCGCTCGACCTCCTCCCAGCGTCCCGAGCCGCTGCCCGGGCCTCGCACGGCACTCCATGCCGCGGCCACCGCCACGACGAGCACCACCCCGGCGAGCACAGCGAGGCGACGGCGCCTCATGATCCGGACTCCTCGGCGGGCATCAACTCGCAGCGCACGCTCATCCCCGGCTTCATGATCGATGTGTCGATCTCCTCGAGCCGCAAGGTGATGGGGAAGTACGGTGCCCTGCCCCACAACGAGCGCTTCTCGCCGCTGACTCCGATGGCGACGACCTGCGCGTGGTACTCCCTGTCGGGAAAGGCATCAAGGCGTATCCTGGCCTGCTGACCGGGGAAGATCCCCGGCAAATCAGCCTCCAGCGCCCAGGCATGGACCTCCAGGGTCGTCAGGTCCGGAATGCTGGCGATGGTGAAGCCGAGCTGCACCTGATCGCCTTCCTGGAACTTGCGGCCCCACCAGGGATGCTCACCGTAGACGACGATACCGGGCCGGTGGGCCCGGAGCACCAGTGCGTCGAGGATCCCCTCGTAGCGGGCGATCTCCTCTTCGAGCTGAGCGATTTCGATCTGGTCGGTGGCCTCGGTGGCCAGGCGCGTGGCAAGGGTGACCTGCAAAGCCATGCGTGCCGCGTCGAACTCGTCTTTCTTCTTCTTCAATTCGAGCTGTCGCGTGCGGTAGTCCTTGCCCTCGAGCACCTGCCTCGGCACTGCCGCATCGAGCTTGGCCTTTTCGTAGGCCGCCTGGGTGCGCGCCACTTCGAGTTCCTTGTCGAGCTGATCGAGCTGCGCCTGGGCCTCGTGAAGAGCCACTTCCTGGCGCTTTTTCTGCAAGCGATCCTGACGATCGACGAGGCTGTCCTGGGTGTCGCCGGGGTCGAGACGAGCGACGGCCTGGCCGGGCGCGACCTCGCTACCCTCCTCGATCATCCAGACCAGCTTGATCTGCCAGCGCGCCGAGGGAGGAACGCGGAAGTACTCGGCCTCGGCGGCGACCAGCTCACCGGTCAGTACCCAGCCCTCCGGCCGTTGACTGGTTTCGCGCGCCGGCGCCGCAGCGATGGCGAACACCGTGAGCAGCGCCACGCCCAGCGCCAGCCAGTGCAGCGACCTTCGCTCAGCGACCATTGTGCTGCTCGTCGACGATGCTTCCGTCCTTCATGTGCATCGTCCGATGGGCGCGGGCGGCAATCTCCGGATCGTGAGTCACCATCGCGATGGTATGCCCCTGCTCGTTGAGCCGGTCGAAGAGTTCCATGATCTCCACCGAGGTCTCGCTGTCCAGATTACCCGTCGGCTCGTCGGCCAGCAGCAGAGCCGGCTCACGGGCCAGGGCGCGGGCGATGGCCACCCGCTGACGCTGACCGCCGGAGAGCTGGTCGGGACGGTGCGAGGCACGAGCCGCGAGACCGACGGTGTCGAGCAGCGCGGTGGCCCGTTCCCGTCTCTCGGCAGCGGGAACCCGACCATAGACCAGCGGCAATTCCACGTTTTCGAGAGCCGTCAGTCGAGGCAGGAGGTTGAAGGATTGAAAGATGAATCCGATACGTTCGTTGCGGATCGAGGCCAGCGCATCGTCGTCCAGGTGTGAGACATCACGTCCGCCGAGGCTGTAGCGTCCACTCGACGGCGTGTCCAGGCAGCCGATCAGATTCATCAGCGTCGATTTGCCCGATCCGGAGGGGCCCATGATGGCGATGAACTCGCCGGCGGCCACACTGAAAGTGGCGCCATCGACAGCGCGAATCTCCTGATCTCCCATATGGTAGATCCGCGTGATGTCGTGCATCTCGATCACCGCCGACCGGTCGGCAGCCTGGCCGGAGGCCTGAGCCTGAACTTTCACTGACTGTTTCCCCCCTTGCTCGTCGGGACCGCTGGTGGAGGGCTTTCAATCTGCTTCTACGCTAGCAGATGGCTCGTCGTCTAGCCGGGAATGCCGTCGAGCGTTCTTGCTTCGGTGAAA
>JALTMS010000430.1 GCA_027001345.1 Acidobacteriota bacterium
GGTGTCGCCGAAGAGGTTGTGCAGGTCACCGAGGGCTTCCTGGTAGGCTCCGACGAGAAATACCCCGAGATAGTAGGGTTCGCCGGAACGCACCGGATGCAGATCGAGCGTCCCCTGCACGCCGTCGTCACCGATGAACTTGTCGATCTTTCCGTCGGAGTCGCAGGTGATGTCGGCGATGATGCCCCGCACCGTGGGCTCCTCGTCCAGTCGTTGCAACGGCACCACCGGATAGACCTGGGAGATGGCCCAGGAATCGGGTAGGGACTGGAAGAGAGAGAAATTGCCGAAATAGATCTCGGATAGCGCGTCGGGAATCCCCTGCAGTTCGGCGGGCACCTCCTCGAGTTCGGGCAGGATGCGGTTGATCCGTTGCAGACAGATCCAGTAGAGTCGTTCGGCCAGGCCGCGCATCTCGATCGGCAGGTAACCGAGGCTGAACAGCTCGAGGGCCGAATCGAAGGCGTGGGTTGCATCGTGGAAGTTCTCGGCCACGCGACCGGGTTCGATGAAGTCGAGGGTGTCGTAGAGGTCGCGTACCGGTTGCGGCACCGTCTCGTAGCGCTTGTCGATCTCCGCCAGGGGCGGCACCTGCCCCGCTGCTCGCGTCACCGACGCTGTACCGATCACGTCGAAGATCAGCACGCTCTTGTGGGCCACCATCGCCCGGCCCGACTCGCTGACGATTGCCGGCGGCCGCAGCCCCGCCCGCTGGCAGACGGTGGTCAGTCGATAGACGATGCTCGAGGCGTACTCCCAGACCGTGTAGTTGATCGAGGGGGCGTGACCGGTCTGGCTGCCATCGTAGTCCACTCCCAGACCGCCGCCCACATCCACGTAGCGCAGGTCGGCACCGAGACGGGAGAGTTCTTCGAACAGGCGGGAAAACTCGTCGATCGCTCCCTTGACCGCGCGAATGTCCTCGATCTGGCTGCCGATGTGACAGTGGATCAGTTGCAGACAGTCGAGCATTTGCCGACCCCGCAGGACATCGACGATTTCCAGCAACTCCGAGATGAACACGCCGAACTTGGCCTTGGTGCCGGCAGACTCGCGCCAGCGTCCGGTGCCCTGGCTGGAGAGCTTGATGCGCACGCCGATGGTGGGCCGCACTTCCAGTTCGTCGGCCAGGCGCAGAAGTCGGTACAACTCTTCGCCGGAGTCCACCACGGCCACGATGCGGCGGCCGAGCTGAGCGGCCATCAGTACCGCACGCAGGAAGCGCTCGCCCTTGAAGCCGTTGCAGATGATCAGCCGGTCGTTCTCACCGGCGGTCATCGCGATCACAGCCAGAAGTTCCGGCAGCGAGCCGACCTCCAGGCCGAAACCCAGCTCGCGGCTGGTGCGAAAGACGCTCTCCACCACGTGGCGTTGCTCGTTGACCTTGGTCGGGTAGACGGCGATGTACTCGCCCTTGTAGTCGTTCTCGGCGATCGCCTTCTGGAAGCAGTCGTGGAGAAAGCGCAGTCGGTCCTCGAGGATGTGGCTGAAGCGCAAGAGCACCGGCGGGTTGATGCCCCGCTCGCGCAGGCCCTCGACGATCTCGTAGAGGTCGGCAGGCCGGGGGCTGTCGCGGTCGGGCAGCACGCCCATGTGGCCCTGCTGGTTGACGGTGAAGTAACCGCGCCCCCACTCGCCGATGCGGTAGTGCTCGATCGACCGTTCTACGCTCCAGTCGCCGGGAGGGCTCGGTGTGGTGGACGCGCTCTTCTCGGTTTCCGGACCCATCAGAGGATCTCCGCGGCTGCCGCCTTCGGCAGCGAGGCGAAAATACCACGGGCCTCCCGTAGCTGCCCGGCGGAGCGCCGTTTCGCGAGGCGTCCGCTCAAGCCCGGAGAGCGCTGGCGAGGCCGTCGAGCAGACGCTGTTGCTCGGTGGCCGGGCGTACGGAGATGCGGAGGAAGCGCTCGCCGAACACTGCCGACAGGCTCGAAAGATCCCGAACGAAGATGCCCTGTTCAGCGAGGCGTCGGGTCAGCAGTGGAGCGGAGGGGCAGCCGTCGGGTAGCCGAAGCAGCACGGCATTGATCACACCCCGAATCGGGTGCAGCCCGAGAGTTTCGAGCCCGTCGGCGAGTTCGGCTTGCAGCTCGTGGGTCCGGCGGTAGCAGGCGGCATAGTGCTCCGGATCGCTCAGCGCGCGGACCGCCGCAATCTGGGCCGGCAGGGAGATCGGCCACGGTGGGGTGCGTCGCCGGAGTTCAGCGGCGGTTTGCGGGTCAGCCACCAGGTAGGCCGCTCTGAGTCCGGACAGGGCGTAGACCTTGGACAGAGACTTGCAGACCACCAGGTTGGGCAGCCGACAGGCGAGTGACTCGAGGCTCGTAGCGGATCCCGCATACTCGGCGTAGGCCTCGTCGATCCACAACCGTGTTGTCGCGGGTGCGGCGGCGATCAGGGGTTGCAGGGCTGCGGCGGGGAAGGCTTGACCGGTGGGGTTGAGAGGATTGACCAGGACCGCCAGGTCAAAACCGTCGCTCAGGCGGCGACTCCATGCCTCCAGGTCGAGATTGAAGTCGTCCCGTGGGTCGAGCTGGAGAGTTTGCACGTCGGCGCCGATCACGGTCCCCAGCAGATGGGCGTACTCACCGTAGGAAGGTTCGATCAGCAGCACCCGGCTGCCCGGCTTCAACCAGGCATGGAAGGCACGGAAGATCAGGTCCGAAGAGCCGGCTCCTGGAACGATCGATGTCGCGGGGATGGCGCGACGCTCGGCGAGGGTGGCCAGCAGGCCCTCGGCATGGGTCGGGGGCGAGGTACGGGCCAGCCAGTTCGGGTCGAGTTTCAGCGCCTGCGCCACGCCCGGTGCGGGATCGAACCAGGCGTCGAGAACGTCGGCGGAGATGATCTCGGTGCGCCGATCGAGAGTGTCGAAGGTCTCGCCGATGGCCTTGAAGAACGCCCCACCGTGCTCGCATTTCTGCTCACCCCAGAAGGGGAAGTCCAGAGACCACTCCACCTTCTCACGCAGCCGATCTAGCCCACGCCGGTATCGACTGCGGGCCAGGCGCAAGATGGCTGTCAGATCGCCGTGCATCGGAACGTAGCTCACCCGTCCCGAGTGCACCGGCGCGGCGAAGGGCTCGACGCCGAACTTGCGGTAGTAGGCCACCAGGTCGCTACGGCCGATCAGTACCACGTGGCGGCCGCCGTGCTCCTCGATCCAGCGGCCGGCTGCGAAGATCAGGATCGAAGCATCGGGCCCCCCGCGGCGCTGCGGGTCGACGGTCAGCAAACGAATCTCCCACAGGCCGTCGTCGAAGGCGAACGGGCAGCTCTCTCGCGCGAGATACTTGTCGATCGAATAGCGGCCGAGGCCAGGCGGGGTCAGGCTGATGAAGGCCCGAACGCGATCGTCCCTGGCCAGCACCAGGTAGAGGTTGCCGGCGTCCAGCTCGTCGTTCAGCGCGCCGCTGGGGTCGGGGGCATGCTGGCCGAGTTCGAGGGCATAGACCTGGTGCCGCCAGTGGTAGATTTGCCGCCGGTCCGCAGCGGTGGCGAGCCGACAGATCAGGCGTGCCTGCGCCTTTTTCCCCTCACCCGTGGCTCGCCGGGCAGTATTCATCGTCACCCCTGGTCGTATACTCTGTCGATCGCGGGGCGCTGCCGGCGCCCTAGGCGATCGAAAGGATAGCAGCTCGTGACGTTCGTCGTCTTCGTCGTGACCTTCGGCCTGGCGTTCGTCTGTGCTTCACTGGTGGAGTACATCGGGCATCGTCTGATGCATCGAGGCGTGCTGCTGGC
>JALTMS010000431.1 GCA_027001345.1 Acidobacteriota bacterium
CTCTTCCCGGTGCCGGCATCGCTGCACCACCCAGCGCTCCCCCGAAATCGATACCCCTGTCCGGTGCCGGCCCTGCGAGAGAGGGTGCGGTGTCGGCCGCGGCGTGCGCGTCCGTCCCGGGGGGGCAGGTGCCAGCGGCTCGACCAGCAGTCGACGTGGCCGGCGCGGTCGCCGGCGCCCTGGGTCGGGCCGAGACGGATCTGGAGGGAGCGCTCTCCGAACTCGAGGCCCTGCGGGTCGCCCATGGCTCGGATCCCGGAGTGATCGTCGCGCTGGCCGAGCTGCGCGAGCGCCAGCAGCAGCCAACGGCAGCCCGTGCCCTGCGGATCGAGGCACTGCCCTTGCTGATCGAGCGCAGCGAAATCGATCGGGCGGCGGCGCTGCTCGTCGGTGACGTGTCCCAGGCCAGAGAGGCCGGACTCGGCGCCGAGCCACGGCTCGCCCTGGCCGGCGCCCTCAAGCTGTCCGGAGCCCTGCAGGATGCCGCTCGCATCTATGCTCAGGTGCTCGGCGATCAGCCCGGACGCCTGGAGGCCATCAAGGGCATGCTCCAGATCGCCGAAGTGATGGAGCGCGACGAGGCCAGCGAGAACCACGCTCTGCGGATCTACGACTTCGTTCAGCAGAGCTGTCCCGACTCGCCGCTGGCCCAGTTCGCCATCGAGGGGCAGCAGCGGCTCCGCCGCCGCCTGGCTCGAGTCTGAGCCGCCGGGCTGTCCCCCGCAGCGGACGCCAGACCGGCAGGAAGGGACACGGCGGCTCCTGCTCGATCCGCCAAGTTGCTGACAACAAATCGGTTGACTGATTGGCGCGCATCTTGCTTTCTAGCCGGGTAGCCGTGCGAAAGGAGCTGACGATGTGCCGCCGATCTCCCTTGCCGACCGCCTTGCTACTGCTACTGCTCGCTACCGGACCGACCCTGGCTGCTCGGGAGCACCACCGCCGTTCCCGCCGCCCGGAGCCGAGTCGACTGGAACTCGAGGCGGCCGAACTGGCGCGGAGCGCGGTGCGGCTGCGCACGGCGGTCGAGCGGGCCTCGTTCCCCTGGGAGCACCGCCGTGCGGCAGTCCTGCTGTGGGCGGCAGAGGATTTCGAGCGTCAGGCTCGCCGCCTCTACCGCAGCACCCGCAGGCGCCACGCGGATCGTTGGGAGGTCGCCGAGCGCTTCGAGCGCGTCGAACGGGCCTGGCGCCATCTGGCCCGTCGCCTGCGCCATGTCCCGCCCCATCACCGGCTGCTGCGCGAGGCGGAGGTTGCCCGTGAGGCGGTCTGGGAGATTCGGCGCCGGATCGCTCCGCGCCGCCTGGCCCGAGCACCCTCCCATGGCCGCAGCTACGGCGATCGTGACGGAGACCATGGTCGCCACCGCCAGTACGGCGGCGACTGGGACGACTAGACTCGGTTCATGCAGGAAGCTTCCTGGCTAGCTGGCTTGCCGAGGGTTCTCTGGGGGCTCCAGCACCCGGTACATCCAGCAGGCCAGGGCCACGCACAGGCCGAGCAGCAGAGCACCGTTGAGCTGGTGGGCCGTGGCAACCAGGACCTCCGGCCAGGAGGGTCGGCCCTGGCCGCCGCGGAAGAGCACGGCCACCAGCGCCCCCAGGCCCAGGGTGAGCTGGATCGGCATGATCCACAGCAGCCACAGGCCCAGGCGCCGCAGGGGCTGAATCTGCCGGTGCACGCCCCAGGCCCGCAGGGCGACGATCAACGTGGCGACGGCCACCAGGCAGGCCATGGAGATGTGGATCACGATCCCGGCGTCCATCTGCTGGCTTTCGACGTGGCGGACCAGCGCGCCGAGCAGCAGTTGGATGATCACCAGGACCGTCAGTCCGGTGGCCAGCTTCCGGTCCAGTCGGGCCGAGGGCGAGCGATGAGCCGTCGCCCCGGTCCAGCCGCTGGAGGTGACCACCGCCAGCATCGCGAGCACCGAGAGGAAGAGCTGGCCGAAGACCCCGTGGATCATCGCCAGGGTCAGGCTGGGGGCGACCTGAGACGGATCGGTGGTCAGCGTCAGCTTGCCCGTCACGCGCAGGCCGCCGAGGAGCCCCTGGATGACCACCATGACCAGCGCGAGGGTGGCCAGGGTGCGCCAGCGCCGGCCGCGCGGATCGCGGAAGAAGCGGAAGACCATCACCAGGGTCGTCAGGCCGACCAGTGAACCGAACAGCCGGTGAGCATGCTCGTAGTAGATACCGCCCGTCATGCGCGACAGCGGGTAGAGAAACATGTTGTAGCCAAAGGAATTCGGCCAATCGACGACGGCGAGACCCGCTTCCCAGCTAGTGACCAGCCCGCCGACGCCGATCAGCAGACCCGTGGCCAGCAGATCCACCACCACCAGCAGCCACAGCCAGTTGATCTCCCGGCTCCGTTCGATCCGGCCTCGCGCACCGAACCAGCCGCCGGCTGCTCCCAGGCCTGCCCCCAGGGCCAGGGCGCCAGGCAGCCACCAGATGGCCGAGGGCGTGATGGCTCCCGGAGTGTTCCCCGACAGCAGGCTGCCGAGGATCAGCATGTTGAGTACGGCCGCGAGTAAACCCGTGGCCAGGCCGGCGACGAGACCGCGGCCGGTGGTCCTGCCGGCGACCAGGCCACCGGCGAAGACCAGAGCCAGCAGGGCGGCGAGCAGCAGCGGACTCGGCACCGGGGCCGGAGGGATGCGGCAGACGTAGCCCACGGCCCACATGGCCACTGTCGTGGCGAAGGCGAGAGCGACGATGGCGCCGCGGTTCGGGGCGGGAGAGATGGAGTCGGGCATCGCGTCACCTCCAGCCAGAGACGATCACACGCAGACTCCCGCCTTGCAACGGGTGTGACGTGACCGGGAGGCATCGTACGCTTCGGGTTACGGTCGGGCCGGCGACTGGTCGAGATACCCATGGCCTCGGCGCGGATGCAATCTGCACACCCTCGTTATCGAGTTCGATGCATCTTCCGGATCAGCTTCCGGATCAGCCGTCTGGGGCCCTGCTCCGACGGGCTCGTGCCGCGGCGCTATGGGCAGGCGTTGGGATTGCGCTGAGAGCCGTCGCTCGCGGCGCCCGCTGTCGACTCGCCGCAACTGTTTTCGCTGGTCACCAGGTAGTGGAAGCCAGCGCCGCCCCCGGGCAAGTCGGAGTCGTCGTAACTCGAGCCCGCGATGTCGGGAGCCAGGCAGTTCCACGTCGCATCGAAGGTCGTGGCGAAGTCGCCACGGTAGACGTTGGAGAAGGAAGCCTGGCTTCCCGGCGTCCAGATCAGGGTGACCTTGCTGCCCGCCGCCCAGTCCACGGAGGCAGCCTCGCCCGCCACGGCAGAGACGGAGGCGTCGAAGGGGGCGCAATCGGCGGTGTCCTCGACGCCGTCGTTGTCGTCATCGCTGTCGCAGACATCTCCTGCACCATCGGCGTCGAAATCCGCCTGGTCGGGATTGCTGGTATTGACGCAATTGTCGCAGGCATCGCCCAGGTCGTCGTTGTCCGCATCGGCCTGGCCGTTGTTGGCCACCGATGGGCAGTTGTCGATCAGATCCTGCACCTCGTCGCCGTCGGCATCGGTGCACTGGCCGATGTCGGTCAGCGAGGCGCCGGCCAGGAACGAGGGGTTGTGGTAGGTATCGCATTCGCTCTGCACCAGTCCGCGGTTGGCGCCGTTGTCCGTTCCGTACATGATCTGCCTGCTGTCGTCGGCGTGGGGCAGGCCGGTGTTGTGTCCGTACTCGTGGATCCACAGCACGGCCTCGGTGCCGAAACC
>JALTMS010000432.1 GCA_027001345.1 Acidobacteriota bacterium
GACCTCGACCAACTGCGCCGGGAAGTGCTTGCTGTCGGCATACCACTTGGAGTTCCAGTCCTTGGCGACGCCGAGCCTGAACCCTACCGGATGTACTTTGTGTCCCATGGTTCTCTCTCTTTCCGGTTCGCCGGCGCCTAGCGCTCGGCCACCGTGACCACGATGTGGCTGGTGCGTTTCAGGATGCGCCCGGCCCGGCCCTTGGCCCGGGCCCGCCAACGCTTCAGGGTCGGCCCCTCGTCGACCATCACGGCCTCTACGCGCAGCTCGTCGATGTCCGAACCTTCGTTGTGCTCGGCGTTGGCGATGGCGGAATCGAGCACCTTCTTCAGCAGGTGCGCCGCCTTCTTGTTGCTGAAGCTGAGCACGTCGAGGGCGCGTTCCACCGGCAGCCCCCGAATCTGGTCTGCAACCAGGCGGGCCTTCTGCGGAGAGATGCGAACGTATCGCGCCTTTGCGGAGACTGCCATCACGCTACTCCTCTATCGGGCCTTGCGGTCGCCGGCATGACCCCGAAAGGTCCGGGTCGGGGCGAATTCACCGAGCTTGTGACCGACCATGTTCTCGTTGATCAGCACCGGGATATGCTGCCGTCCATTGTGGATTGCAATGGTCAGCCCCACCATGTCGGGCGTGATCATGGAACGGCGCGACCAGGTCTTGATCGGGCGGCGACTGCTCGTCGCCGACGCCTCCTGCACCTTCTTCGCCAGATGCTGGTCGACAAACGGGCCTTTGCGGACTGAACGCGGCACGGTAGCTACCTCACGCTGTTATTTCTGGTTTCGCCGGCGCACGATCATCCGATCGGTACGCTTGTTGCTGCGGGTCTTGTAGCCCTTGGTGGGCACCCCCCAGGGGGTCACCGGATGGCGGCCACCCGAGGTCCGGCCCTCGCCCCCACCGTGGGGGTGGTCGACCGGATTCATCGCGACGCCGCGCACGGTGGGGCGCACGCCCCGCCAGCGCGATGCGCCGGCCTTGCCCAGCTTGCGCAGGCTGTGTTCTGCGTTGCCGACCTCACCGATGGTGGCGCGACACTCCGCCGGTACCTTGCGCATCTCGCCGGAGCGCAGGCGGACGGTGGCATAGCCGCCCTCGCGGGCCAGGAGCTGCACCGCCGCCCCGGCGGAGCGGGCGAGCTGCGCCCCCTTGCCCGGCTTGAGTTCGACGCAGTGCACCGTGCTGCCGACCGGGATGTTGGCGAGGGGCAGGCAATTGCCGGCACGGATGGGGGCATCGCGCCCGGACATCAGCTCGTCGCCGGCGCTCACCCCCTTGGGGGCGATGATGTAGCGGCGCTCACCGTCCCGGTACTTGAGCAGCGCAATGTGGGCGCTGCGGTTGGGATCGTACTCGAGCCGCTCGACCACCGCCGGGATCCCGTCCTTGTTGCGCCGGAAGTCCACCCGCCGGTAGTGCTGCTTGTGGCCACCACCGTGATGCCGGGTGGTGATCCGCCCGGCATTGTTGCGCCCGCCCTTGCGGCGCTTGGGCTCGAGGAGCGGCGCCCAGGGATCACCCTTGTGCAGTTCCGGGCTCACGACCCGGACCACGCCGCGGCGCCCGGGGGAGGTCGGCTTGAGTTTTACGATCGCCATGTTGCTGTCCGCCTATACGCTATCGGGCCTGCGCCCGCTCATCCCGCCTCGGGGCCGAGGAAGTCGATCTGATCGCCTTCACCCAGGCTCACGTACGCCTTCTTCCAGTCCGAGCGACGTCCGGGCCGCCCACCAAAGCGCTTCTGCTTGCCCTTGTGCCGGACCACGGTGACGTCGGTGACGCGCACATCGAAGAGCTTCTCCACCGCGGCCTTGATCTCCGGCTTGGTGGCATCGAGCACAACCTTGAAGACCACCTGGTTGCTCTGGTCGCCTACCCGCGTGCCTTTCTCCGAGATGTGCGGCCCCAGCAGGACCTTCAGCAGCCGTTCCTCGTTCATGCCAGCCACTCCTCCACCTGCTTGAGCGCGTCGACCGTGATCACCACCTTGTCTGCACCCACCAGGTCCACCGGGTTGATCTCGGCGGCGGTGAGCACCTCGACCCCGGGCAGGTTGCGGGCGGCGAGGAAGATGTTGACGTCGTCACCACTGGTGATCAGGACCCCGCGCCCGACCCCTAGCTCCTTCAGCCGCGCCGCCATGAGCCTGGTCTTCGGCGCCTCGATCTCGAGGCTCGCGACCACCACCAGGCGGTCCTGACGCACCAGCTCGGACAGGATCGACCGCATGCCGGCCCGGTACATCTTGCGGTTCACCTTCTGCGAATAGTCGCGGGGTACCGCGGCAAAGGTCTTGCCGCCGCCGCGCCACAGCGGGCTGCGGATGGTGCCGGCGCGCGCACGCCCGGTGCCCTTCTGCCGCCAGGGCTTGGCGCCGCCCCCGCGAACCGCGGCCCGGTTCCGGTGCGCCCGGGTCCCCGCCCGGCCGCCGGCCATGTAGGCGACCACGAGCTGGTGCACCAGATGCTCGTTGAAGTCACGGCCGAACGTGCTGTCGGCGACCTCGATCGACTTGTTCTCGTTGGCAAGTTGCAGTTCCATCGGGGACTCCTATCGCGCCTTGACCGCCGGGCGCACGATCAGATCGCCGCCCTCGGCACCGGGGACTGCACCCTTGACCAGCAGCAGGTTGCGTTCCGGATCGATGCGCACGACCTCCAGGTTCTGGGCCGTGCGCCGCACGTTGCCCAGGTGCCCCGCCATGCGCTTGCCCTTGAACACCCGGCCCGGGGTCTGGTTTTGCCCGATCGAGCCGGGGGCCCGGTGCGACAGCGAGTTGCCATGGGTGGCGTCCTGGGTGCGGAAGTTGTGCCGCTTGACGTTGCCCGCAAAGCCCTTGCCGATGCTGGTGCCGGTCACATCCACCTTCTTGCACTCGGCCAGCACGCTGACGTCGATCTCGGCGCCAACCTCGAATTCCTCACCCTCGGCGAGCGGGAACTCCCACAGGCCGCGCCCGGCCTCCACCCCCGCCTTCGCGAAGTGTCCGGCCAGCGGCTTGCTGACCCGCGACGGACGGCGGCGGCCGGTGGTGACCTGAATCGCCCGGTAGCCGTCACGCTCGATGTCCTTCACCTGGGTCACCCGATTGGGCTCGACGACGATGACGGTCACCGGGATGGAAGCCCCATCTTCGGTGAAGACCCGCGTCATCCCCGCCTTCCGACCGATTACTCCAATTGCCATGTCTGCTGTCCCCGTGCACGGCCCCAGCTCGTGGGCGCCGCCGCAAGCCTCAACTCAACTTGATCTGTACGTCCACACCAGCGGCCAGGTCCAGCTTCATCAGGGCATCGACGGTCTTGTCCGTCGGCTCGACGATGTCCATCAGGCGCTTGTGGGTACGCAGCTCGTACTGGTCGCGCGCGTCCTTGTTGACGTGCGGCGACTTCAGGACCGTGAAGCGCTCGAGCTTGGTCGGCAGGGGGATGGGTCCCTTGACCTGGGCACCGGTGCGCTTGGCGGTCTCGACGATCTCGCGTGCGGACTTGTCGATGAGGCGATGATCGAACGCCTTGAGACGAATCCGGATACTCTGCTTGGCCATAACTCTCTCTGCCTCCCGGGAGCGACCCGCCCGCAGGCGGGCGTGCGCGGGTTGGTTGCTACTCGATGATCTTGCTCACGACCCCGGCGCCGACGGTCCGGCCGCCCTCGCGGATCGCAAACCGCAGCCCCTCCTCCATGGCAATGGGCGCAATCAGCGACACCG
>JALTMS010000433.1 GCA_027001345.1 Acidobacteriota bacterium
GTATACTCAAGTCTCGCGCAGAAGTCAATGTTTCCGGCTCTCCTCACATGTTTGTGGGTGCGGCCGCCAGGTGCATGGCGTCCAAAGACCGGCATCGTCGCCCCGGACCAGGTAGAAGAAACCGGCGCCGGCCGCGGGCTCGTCGACTTGTCCGGGGAACACCGAGTAAGAGCCACGCGGCGGGCCTCTTGCCACTTCGTGCCGGCCGAGCCGACCCTCGCCACCCATGCCGACCTCGGATCTTCGGATCTCCGTTCGCCCCGCGGCATCTTCCTCCAGGTGCGCGATCGACCACAGTGACCGTCCTCCGCCGAGCCCTCGGGCGTTCGCCCCGTTCCACGGCCTTCCGGCCTCGTGCGTCCCCGAGCTTCGAGTTACAACTCCGTGACAAGATCGTGGTCGCACATCCCGACAAAAGTGCGTATATGAGGGCCATCGATGTTGCCCCCGCCGGCCCCGCCGGTATCGGACGCAAGAGCACTGGAGCACTGGAGGTCGTGCCGTGAGCGAAAAGCGGAGAAACTCTCTGCGCACGTTGTTCGTGTGCGCATTCGTCGTTGGTCTGGCGCTGCCCGCGCTGGCCGTCCAGCCTCGGGAGCGTCTCGCCCGCTACGACGGAGCGGTCAAGCCGCGCGCCGGTGGCACGGTGGCCATCAGCCCCCTGGCTGTCGACGAGCTTCCCAGCGGCGACAGTCTACGCCGGGGCTGGGAGAAGTTCGTCACCGAGCAGGGAGGTGGATGGAAGGTCTACATCGACCCGCGCAGCGGGCTGCCCGCACTGGCCGAAGGCCGAGGGATCCCCTGGGTGCCGGGTCCCGGCAATACCCTGCAATCCGACGGCCCTGTCACCATCGAGCGGCTCGAGCGCCTGGCCCGAGACTTCCTGGCCGAGCACCAGGCCCTGCTCGGTGAGTGGAACGATCGGATCGAAATCGATCCGGAGGCCTCGGTCGAGCGCCGGCCCGGCGTGTATCAACTGGTCTTCCGCCAGGTCGTCGATGGCGTGCGGGTCGAAAACGCACGCTTCGACTTCCACGTCGCCGCCGGGAACCTGGTCTCCTTCGGGACCCATCGCTGGGCGCGGGTGACGACCTCCGGCGTTCCGCGGATCGACGCCGCCGAGGCACAGACCATTTTCGACGCCTACCTGGGCGGTGAAGACCGGGAGAGCCGGGTGCCGGCAGCCCCACCGGAGCTGACCCTGCTCGCCCTCGATCCGCGCATGGAGCGCTCGCCGGCTCCCTGGCAGGGAGCACGGGGAGAAGGCCTGGCCCACCGGCTGGTCTGGCGGCTCTCGTTCCGCGTTCCGGGCGAAGCTCCGCTGTGGGTCGGCGAGATCGATGCGCACAGCGGCGAGGTGCTGGCCTTCTACGATGCGGCCCACTATGCCTCCGTGCGTGGCGGCGTCTTCCCGCGCATGGGCAACGGCGATTGCGCGGCCGGCGGTTGCGACTTCCCCCACCCCCTACCCTTCGCCGACATCAGCGAAGATGGGCAGGCCTCTGTCTTCACCGACGACTTCGGCGTCTACCAGTGCAACAGCGACGGCGCACCGGTGACCACGAGCCTCGATGCTCAGTACGTGCGCATCGCCGACGAGTGTGGCCCGACTACCGAGAGTGCCGTCTGCGCCGAGGGCCTCGACTTCGGCCAGCGCGCCGGTGAAAACTGCGCCGTGCAGCCCGGGGCCAGCGACGGCAATACCAGCGCCGCACGGACCTCGTTCTACCACGTCAACCGGGCCAAGCAGGCGGCCCGCGCCTACATGCCGGACAACACCTGGCTGCAGGGGGTGCTGACGGTCAACACCAACGTGAACAACACCTGCAATGCCTCCTACGGGGGCCAGCTCAACATGTTCCGCGCCGGCAACGGCTGCGGGAATACCGGCGAGAACCTCGGCGTGGTGGTCCACGAGTGGGGCCACGGCATGGACGACAATGACGGCGGCGGCTTCGACAACCCTTCCGAGGCCTACGCCGACGTGGTGGCGATCTTCTGGAGCCACGATGGCTGCATCGGGCCGGGCTTCTATGTCGATGGGCGCACCTGCAGCGGCTTCGGCGACACCTGCCTCGAGTGTACCGGCGTGCGGGAAATGGACTGGGCCAAGCGTCAGTCCGGCGAGCCGGCGACGCCCGCCGGCTTCGTCGATCCGCGCTGCGACGCCGGCGACGGACCCTGCGGGCGCCAAGTGCACTGCGAGTCTCACCCGATCAGCGAGTCGATCTACGACCTGGCGACACGGGACCTGCCGGCGATGGGCCTCGACGCGGCCAGCGCGTGGCAACTCGCGGAGAAGCTGTGGTACGAGACGCGGACCGGCTCGGGCGGAGACATCTACAACTGCTCACTGCCTGCCTCCGACTCCTGCGGCTCGTCGAGCTGGTATCAGCAGATGCGGGTCGCCGATGACGACGACGGCGACCTGTCCAACGGCACGCCCCATGCGGCGGCTCTCTTCGCCGCCTTCGATCGCCACGCCATCGCCTGCGGCGCCGCCGGCGATCCGGAGAACCAGAACAGCAGCTCCTGCCCATCCCTCGCCACGCCGGTGCTCACCGCCACGGCATCCGGTACGGGGGTCGAGCTGAACTGGGACTCCGTACCCGACGCCACCAGCTACACAGTGTTCCGCGGCGAGCTGGGCTGCGATGCCCAGGCGGTGAACATCGCCACTGTCGATGCCCCGACGACGACTTTCTTCGACGACGACATCTCCCAGGACTTCATCGTCAACTACCGCGTGAGGCCCAACACCACCAACGCGGCGTGCAGCGGTCCGGTGTCCAACTGCGTGCGCATCCCCGAGACCGCCAAGCTGATTCTCAACGGCCGTCGCATCGATGACACGGGGTCCAACGGGGACGGAGACGGCCGCGTCGAGCCGGGCGAGACGATCACCCTGCCCACATCCCTGTTCAACTACGGGGCAGCGGACGCCACCGAGGTCAGCGGCTTGCTCCGCACCCTCGATCCGAGGGTGGTCCGGGTTCTGACGCCGGATGCCACCTGGCCAGACATCTTGCAGAACCAGGTCCAGGAGTCCCTTGCGCCCCACTTCCAGTTCACCGTCCTGCCCGATGCCACCTGCGGGGACACCCTGAGCTTCGCCCTCGACTCCCAGGCTCTCGACGTGCCGCTGCACACCGATCTGATCAAGATCGGCATGGGAGTCTTCACCCGCGATTACCTCAACGACCAGGACCAGGACATCCCCAACCAGACCACCGAGCCGGTGATCTCCACGATCACGATCGACGACGTGCGCACGGTCACCGAACTCGATGTCTCGATCGACATCAGTTCCTTCCGCTCGAGCGACCTGATCGTCGAGGTGACCTCGCCGTCGGGAACCACCGTGCGGCTGAAGAATCAGACCTCCGGTGGTCTCGACACGCGCTACGACCGCGATCGCCAGCCCGACGGCCCCGGGGTGATGAGCGACTTCAATGGTGAAGCTCTCGAGGGAACCTGGACCCTGTCGATCCAGGATGTCGTTCCCGGACCGTTCCCCACCGGCAGCACCTTGCGAAGCTGGACGATCCACGCCGATGTCGATCAGCCCTTCGATTGCACGGCGTTCTCCTGTCCCGACGCGACGCCGGGCGCCGTACCACCGACGATGACCATCGACAAGGCCGGCAGCGACCTGGTCTTCACCTGGGAAAGCGCCGCGGACGCCGACGGCTACAACCTGCTCGCCGATGC
>JALTMS010000434.1 GCA_027001345.1 Acidobacteriota bacterium
CAGAATGCGATATCGGCGAGAACCGTGACCCTGTCGGCCTTGGCCTGCCCGTAGGCCACCTCCGTATCCTTCGAATACTCGAAGGCGAGCTTCGCATTCTCGATGACGTAGAAACCGAGCTGGCCGGTGATCGTTGCGTACTGATCCGCCCCGTCGTTCAACTCCGTCCAGTCGTAGCGAATCAGCGGCACGAAGAACGGCGACCCGCCTCTCTTCGACGTGTAGAAGAACTCCGCGAACCCTGCAGTGTTGGTCTGCGTCCCGTTGGCTTTGAGCAGTACCGGGCCGTAGTCCGTCTCGGACTTCATCCACATGCCGTCGAGATAGAGATCGCCGAACGCCAGATTCCAGTCGATTCCGTAGCGTTTGATATCGACATCCATCGGATCCGTGGTACCAACGGTGTGCGTGCCGTCGAAGTAGAAGCCGCCGACCATCTTGTCCGGCGTGAAG
This sequence comes from Acidobacteriota bacterium, assembly GCA_027001345.1. GTDB lineage: Bacteria > Acidobacteriota > Polarisedimenticolia > J045 > J045 > JALTMS01. The sequence continues at coordinate 454 of JALTMS010000434.1, forward strand.
TCATAGGCGACACGCCCCAGGATGTCCTGCGGGTTGTTGCCCTCCGGATTGTTGTTCCCCGCACTGTACCCGGCCATGTAGAAGAACTTGCCCTTTCGACCATAGAAGTTGATGAACTGGGCGGCCCCACGAAGACTCGCGTCTTCTTCTGTCCCGATGCTCAGAGCGCGCTTGTTTGCGGCAGTCAAGCGCATGCCGTCTTGCAGCGAGTTGTACGGATCGACGTGCAGAATCGAGCCGATGCCTGCGCGAATGTTCGCCGCCCGGCTCGGATGCCAGCCGAAGGTGCCGTGGATCGAAGTGGCGAAGTCTTCCTCATCCTCACCCTCCAGTTCGATGAACCACGAGCCGGTGTCCCAGAAGTTGCCTCCGGAGAGAATCGAGACCTCGTGCAACGGTCGGATCTGCTTCTTGGAATCCTTCTTCTTGTCGTAGATGTAGCCCTTGATCCGCGCTGCGACCGGGAAGCTCTTGTCGAACACCAGTCGATCCGAGAGCTTCTTGTTCGGCTGAGCCTCGGGATCGACGATGCCGTCCTCATCAGGCATCCGATAGCCGGCTTCCTTGAAGGCTCTGCCCGTCGAGTTGAGATAGGGCATCGCCACGTGACAGGTCGCACAACTCAGGTTGTGCTTGCGCGCGAACGCGGGGATCGCCTGAGCATCACCGACGAATGCGGCAAGGCACAGCCCCACCGCAACCACCAGCGACAGGCATCTGATCGTCTTCATCATCACACTCTCTCCCTTCTGGATCCAATCGTCGCCCTACTTCCCTTCTTGCCTTGCTATTTGGCGAACTGACGGATGTAGGCACCGACGGCGAGGATCTCGTCGTCCTCCAGGGTGTCACCCCATGGCGCCATCTTGTCCGACAGCCCGACCGCCGAACCGCCTTCCTTGATGCCCTGGTAGATCTGCCAGTCCGACCGCTTTGACATGCGCTCCTTGTCGGTGAAGTCCCGCGGCTTGGGATCGAGGTCTTTGGCCATGATCCCCTGACCGTTGCCCTTCTTGCCGTGGCACTTCTGGCAGTACTGTTTGAAAATGCGCTTTCCGAGAGCCAGGTCGCCGTCGAGCACGAAGCCGTCGGGTGCGGCCTGGGCCTCGTCTCCCGGGGGGCCCGACGCCGAGGCCCAGGAGTCCAGCAGTAGAATTCCCGACATCAACGCCATCGTAGCCACAGCAGCAGTCAGCGCGCGGCTGGTTGTTCGTTTTGTCCTCATCATCGTGTTCCTCCACTGGCGGAAGTCGTCGTCTCAGCGCCCGGCTCTGCGCCGAGATCGCCGAGAGAAAGCAGATAGTCGGCCAGATCGAAGGCTTCGCGCACTCCGACCGGATTCTTCTTCTCCATGTGCCAGGCGCGCATGGGCGTTCCCTTGCGGCCTTCGAGAATCGTCATTGCCAGGAAAGGCCGGGTCACCAGCGCGAGGAAGTCGGTGTTCGCCAGCCCCGGCCCGGTCTTGCCGTATCCGTCCTCACCATGGCATTCGGCGCAGCGCGGGCCGTAGAGTGCCCGGCCCCGCTCGACCGCCGCCTCGTCGGCGACTCTCGCCACCGGAGGAGCAGCCATACCGTCCCAGGTACGAACGTAGTCGATGATCGCGTGCAGGTCCTCGTCCGAAGGCGTTCCAATCGTCGCCTTGGCCTTGGGCGAACGGTGCCGGCGGATTCGAGTGGCGAGATACCCGTCGTCGGCCCAGGCCAGGTAGGGCACGGTATTGAGCATCGGTCCACTGCCTCCCTCACCCTGATCCCCGTGGCACTCCGCGCACCGACCGCGCCAGGCGGACTGCCCGATGTAGGAGTGCAGCCCGTCGGACTGCGACTTGCGGCCCGCATCCCGCCGCGCACCGGGATCGAGAAAGGCCATCAGGTCGCGGATCTCCTGGCGGCGAAGGAACGCGAAAGAAGGCATGCCTTCCTCGACCCAGCCATTCATGATCGCCAGGTACAGGCCTTCCTCGGTGAATGCATCAAGCGCCCCGCGCCGCAGCAGGTCCCGCCCGAAGCGCACCTGGTCGCCTTTCGGCTCGTGGCAGTGCCCGCAGCGTTTGGCGTATGACTGTCGGCCGCGCTTCCGATCTCCCGGTCCGCGAACCGACGCATAGGGTTTGATCTTCGAAGACTGCTCGAAGAGATAGCTGACGACCGCATTGATTTCATCCTCGCTCAGTCCGCCGTCCTCCGGTCCCCAGGCAGGCATGAAGCGCCCGCGCCGCCCCCGATGAATCGTGGCCTGGAAGTAGCGTGGGGTGACCATCGAAAGCACCCCGCGGGTACCGATCATCGGTGTCACCAGGCCGAGTGCCTCGAGTTCGGCGCCGCCCCCCCAGCTCCCATGACATGCCGAGCAGAAGGTGACGAACATGCCGCGACCGGAAGTCGGGAAACTCCGGCCCAGACCGTACTCCTCCCGCGCCCGATCGGGTGGAACGAGGCGGGCGGGAATCTTCTCGTTGCGCAGGGACATCAAGTAGGTCACCAGGTCGTCGAGATCGCTCTCCTGCTCGAGTTCCTCGACGTCCACCGGCGGCATCCGCGAATCCTTGGCCAGCGCCTGGGGATCGAGCAGATGGGCCTCGAGCCACTGCGGCATCGTCGCGGGCCCCGAACTTCCCTCTTCGGCCAACGACCGTACATCCCGGTCTCCGATGAAGGAAAGCTCCGGTCCGACATCGCCACCGATCGCACCGCGCCGGTGACAGCCCATGCAACCGAGCTGCTGGAAGACCATCTTGCCTCGCGCCAGACGCTCGGCTCCGGTTTTCGTCCTCAGCCAGCGGGTCAGCGTGAGTACCTCGTCCGGATCCGCAGCGGAAAGCTGTTCCGAGTCATCGCTGGCGGGAGCCAGACCGCGATGCCGCTCGATCCACTGCTCGGGAATGCCACGCAGGGCGATACCGTCGAGTGGCGAAGCATGGTCGCCATCGTGACAGTCGAGACAGCCGTAGCTCTCGACCAGATCCGGAGCATCCTCGACCTCTTCCGGCAGCGGCAGAGCCAGCCCGGAATGGCAGGTGCCGCATCCGGCTTCGGTGCGCTCGGCGGCCAGGATCGGATGGGGCCAGCTCCCCTCCTCGCCATGGGCATCGACTGCATCCGTCGCACGCCCCTGACCCGAGTGACAGAAGGTGCAGCCGTACTCCTCGACCGCGTGAGGCAGGGCTGGATGGCCCTCGAAGGGAGGCTCACCCTCGATTTCCCGCGCTCCGGTCATCGCCAGGTGACAGGTGCCGCAGCGATCGGCC
>JALTMS010000435.1 GCA_027001345.1 Acidobacteriota bacterium
CGCCGCCCTGCTCGGCCTGAGCGAGGAACAGGTGCAACGCGCTTACCGCGACCTGATGAGCAAGCACCGCACCACCGAACACATGCGCCACATGCCCCTGACCGCCCATCCCTGAGGGCGCGCCCCACACCTGTCAGGGTGATGGGAAAGGCGACCGCGGCTAGGGTCGGCGGCGAGAGATGATCGTGTCGGTGGTGGGGCTCCAGCGGCCGAGGCCCAGGCGGCGGCGGGGGGCGGGATGGTCCTCGGCCAGGCGGCCGACGCGGTGCACCGTCGCACCGCAGAAGCGCAGCACGTCGAGTTCGAAGACCATCTTGAAACCTGCGCGGCGATGGGCCGCCCGCTCCAGGTCGTCGTCGGACTGCACCGCCACGTAGACCGCATCGATGCCCGCCTGCTCGAGCAGTTTCAGCTTGTGATACCAGTGCCGGTGGAAGGTCTGCTGATCGCTCAGCCCCCCGGTCGAGCAGTAGCCGAAAGCCCAGGCTGCGGTGGCGTGAAGGGGGAAGCGGTAGGCGTTGGGCGCCGAGTCGTGCACCGGGTCCAGCTCGATCCAGCTCATCGACGTGGGCGCCCCGTCCCGCATGCCCAGCAGAGCCAGGCAGCCTGCCTCGAGGAAACGCTCGAAGTCCCGGGGGCGCGGCCGAACCGCGCACAGGGAACTGATCTCCCTCCGGCCGGCCCAGACCAGCTCGAAGCCGTCATCCGCCTCCTCGGGCTCGGAGCAGCTTTCGAGGGAGGCGATGATCAGTCGGTTGCGGCGAAAGACGGGCGCGGGGAAGACGCCGCGCTCCACCGTGGCCCGCAGGGCCTGGAAGCGACCTTCCCGAACGAAGCGCAGGGCCGTACGCACCCGCTCTGACAGGGGCCTGATCATCGCTCCAACAAGGTCCTCTGGGATCCCCGCAACCTGGTCGAACCCTCTGCCGGAAGATACGCCGAAACCTCCCCCCGTGGGAAGAGCCCCGTGACCTGCTTGGCTCACTCCCCGAGGCTCTCGCTGGTATCGCGCCCGACCCACGGCCCCCAGCCCGATCCGGGCTCGAGGCCCTCCATCCCCTTCTCGGGCACCGCCCAGTGCCTGACCGTGCCCAGCAGGCGGCGAACCCGAAAGCGGTAGAGGAACTCGAATCCGAGCCGCCGGTGGGACTTGAGCGAGCGAGGATTGTCGGCCTGAATCGAGCCATAGATGCGCGAGAACCCCTTTTCCCGCAGCAGGGGCAGCGCCTCGACCCACTGCTTGGCGAACACGCCACTCATCCGGAAGCGAGGGTGGACCTCGAAGCCCCAGGCCCACACCGCCTGCGGCCCGAGGGCGAAGCGATAGGCGTTGGAGCGGGAGACGTGCCAGTCGCCATGCTCGAAAAAGTTGAAGCTGGCCGGCTCCCCTCCGACCTCCCCCATCAGGCACAGGGAGGTCTCGAAATTGCGCCGGTAGCCCCCTTTGCGGGGGCGGATCCGCTGCAGCAGCGGCTCGTCCTCGATGCCGGCCCAGCGAATTCGGACGCTGTCGAGGGGCCGCGGAAGGGGCCGCGGAGTGGTCAGTCGGGCGATGACCATCTCGTTGACCCGGTAAATCCGGGCCGGAAAGAAAGAGCGCTCGAGGGCGGCGCGCAGATCCTCCCGCCGCCCGGATCTCCACAGTTGCCAGGCTGTCGCCACACGTCCCACCAGGCACCTCGCAGCAGCGGCCCGAAACGCCCCCCGGCTCGGGGTAAGATTCCCCGCAAGGCCGGGAGCCGGACGCGCCGGAAAGTTCCCACGGCCGAGGAGCATACCGCAGGTGAAGCCGCCCCACGCCGCCGCATCGTCCCGGCCCACCGTGGACTATCCCGAGCCTCCCACCAGCGAGGAGCTGCCGATCGAGCTGCCCGCCGGTTCCCGCTGGGGAGTCTGCCTGAGCCACGACATCGACCACCTGGGCCTGCGAGAGCATCTGGTCGACGGCTTTCTGCTGCGCTACGGCTTCAACATCGCGCGGCAGAACCTGCTGCGCCGCTGGCGGCCGGGACGGGCTGTCGGGGCGTGGTGGGGGATTGCCCGGGCGGCCCTCGGACACGACCCCTGGGACGTGCTCGAGGAGCTGCTCGAAGCCGAGGCGCGAGCCGGGGTGAAGTCCACCTGGTTCATCGCCGTCCGCTCCGGCCTGGGGATCAACTACCGCCCACCCGCCATCCAGCGGGCCGTCGATCGCCTGCGGGCGGCCGGGCAGGAGGTGGGCCTCCACGGTCAGTGCTCGGGCGACGCGGCTGGACTGGCCGAGGAGGTGCGGGAACTGGCGGCCATCTGTGGCGCGCCCGTACGGGGGCTGCGGATGCACTACCTGCGTCTGGGCCGGGAGGTGCTCGACGGCATGCAGGCCGCGGGACTCGAATACGACTCGACCGTGATGGACCGGGGCAACCTGGACCCCGACCAGCACCCCCTTCCGGGCCCCCGACGGCTGCGGGAAGGGCTGCTCGAAATCCCTTTGCACGTGATGGATTCGACCCTCTTTTCGGTCACCGGCCTCGGACTGGACCTGGCCGGCGCCAGGGATTACGTTCGCCGTCTGGGAGACCGGGCCGCGGAGCTGGGCCGGGTGGTGACCGTCAACCTCCACCCCAACAGCTACTCGAGCCAGGATCCCGAGATCAAGCAGTGGTACGACATCCTGCTGAGCGAGCTGACGGCCCGCTCGGATGTGTGGCTAACCGATTTTCGGGGCCTGGTGGAAAGGATTCGGTGGTGACCCTCGCGACGGAGCAGCACGAGAAGAAGGAAGTCCTCGCCCGCCGCAAGGCCGGCTTTTGGGAACGCACGGAATACGACCGGGCTTTCCGGGGCAGCTTCGGGCACTACATGACCGAGGTCGAAGCCCGCGCCCTCGACCGCTGCTTCGGCGAGCAGAAGAATGCCACCCTGCTCGATCTGGGCTGCGGCCACGGACGCTTCCTGCGACACTTCGCGCCCCGCGCCGAACGGCTGATCGGCCTCGATCGCAGCCGCCGCCTGCTCGGCGTGGCCCGGAAGTGGATGCAGGACGAACCGCTGCCGGTGCCCACGGAGCTGGTCTGGGCCTCGGCGACGGAGATTCCGCTCGAGGCGGGCAGCGTCGACGCCATCACCTGCGTGCGGGTGATTCAGCACATCCCCGACCAGGACGCGGCTCTGGCCGAAGCCTGCCGAGTCCTCGCTCCCGGGGGGCAGTTCATTCTGGTGCAGTACAACTGGCTTTCGCCCCACGGCACGATCCGGGCGCTGAAGATCCCGATCAAGGCCGCCCTGCGCGCCCTGCTGCGGGCGATGGGCCGCGAGCCCACCTTCGACGAACCCACCGGGTGGACGTTCTGGCCTTCGCTCAGGGCCCAGCTCGAAGCGGCGGGACTGGAAGTCGAACGAGTGACCGGAGCCTGGCTCTTCCCCTTGCAGTACTTCCGCTCCCGTTCGAGCAACGACGCCTGGCCCGTGTTCCGGGCCCTGGCCTATGCCTATGAGCGTCTGGCGGACCTGCCCCCCTTCCGCTATCTCGGCGGCTACCTGGTGGTCCGCTGCCGGCCGCGCCCGTCGTAGACTCCTCGGGCCGGGGGCTCCCGGCATCCACACGTGATTCGAACCAGCCCGGGCCACGAAGCCCGGCCCGGCGCACCGGGCGCGGTCGCCCCGCCGGAACGATCGACGGCCGCGATCAGCGCGTATCCGTGCGATGGAGGTTGT
>JALTMS010000436.1 GCA_027001345.1 Acidobacteriota bacterium
CGACGTGGAACTGACCACCCATCCCCGGGTCTGGCGTGTGCTCGGGGTGATCGCCGGCCTGCTGGTACTCACGCTGCTGGCCCTGATGCACTTCAAGCTGATCTTCCTCAGCCTGGTGCTGGGCACGGCGCTGATCCTGCTCACCGAGCGGGTCGCCGAGACCTACCGCCACCAGGCCGCCCGCTACGGTCTGTCGGCCGGCACGCGCTGGATCTACGGCCTGGCCATGGCCGTGTTCTGGGGCGTGGCGGGTTACGCTCTCCTCGCCCAGTCGATCGACGACCTCGGCTCGGCCCTCGAGCAGATCGCCGGCCGGGACCGGCCGATCGTCGCCACCTACCTCGAGCAGCTCCGGCCCTACCTGCCCGAGGCAATCGCCGCCGGCAACCTCAGCGACGAGGAGATTCTGCGCATCCAGCGCGACGGCTTGCGAGTGCTGACCCGTTTCCTTGCCGACCTGCCGGGCTTCTTTCTCAACTGCCTGCTGATCGTCCCGTTGATGTTCTACGTCTACTTCCACCAGAAGGACCAGATCCTCGACACCATCAGCGATGCGGTGCCGTCCCGCTTCCGAGGCAGCTTCACCCGGGCTACCCGGGACGTGGCGACCCACCTGCGGGGTTTTTTCGAGGCCAAGTTGGCGGAAAGCGCCCTGGTGGGTGGGATCTGTGCGGTGGGCTTCTTCGCCGCCGGCGTGCGCGGCGCCCTGGCCCTGGCCCTGTTCGCCGGCTTTCTGAACCTGGTCCCCTACCTCGGCCCGGTGATCAGCGCGATCCCTCCGATCTGGATCACCCTGGCGGTGGACGAGCCCCACGTGGCGCTCTACGTGCTGGCGACGGTGATCGTCGCCCAGATCGTCGATAATTTCTACATCATTCCTTTCATGATCTCGGACAGAGTCAAGGTCAACCCCTTGCTCAACATCATCCTGATCCTGGTCGGCGCGCGGCTCTATGGCGCGGTGGGCATGCTCTTCGCGGTGCCGGCCTACCTGGTCTTCAAGACCGTCCTGCGCGACGCCTATCGCGAGCTGGTGCGTCTCCACGACCCGGCTCGGGCCGTGGAGAGTCTGTGATGGACCATCTCTCGGCCATCGAGTCGATCGAGGTTCTCTCCCAGCAGGGTGAGACGATCGTCGCTCTGGGGCGCACGACGATCTGGCTGGCAACGCTGCTGCTGATGTCGAGCGTCGAGGCCCTCTGGCCGCGGCGAGAGCGCCATCAACCCCGCCGGACTCGCTGGCCGACCAACCTCGCCCTGCCGGTCCTCGGCACGCTGGCGGTACGCTTTCTCACGCCCTTGGCGCCGGTGGCGATGGCAGCCTGGACCGCAGCCCACCACGGCGGATTGCTGCCGCTGCTGCCCGGCCCGCGCTGGCTGCTCGAATTGCTGGCCCTGGTCGTGCTCGACCTGGCGATCTGGGCTCAGCACCTGGCCTTCCACCTGCTGCCCTTCCTCTGGCGCTGGCACCTGGTCCATCACTCGGAAGACGACCTCGACGCCACCTCGGGCACCCGCTTCCACCCCGTGGAGATTCTCATCTCGGCGCTGTACAAGCTGGCGGTGATCGCCGCATTGGGACCGGCCCCGGAAACGGTGATCATCTTCGAAATCCTGCTCAGCACCCTGGCCGTGTTCAACCACGCCAACCTGGCGATTCCCACCGGCGTCGATCGCTGGCTGCGGCGGCTGATCGTCACGCCCGACATGCACCGCATTCACCACTCGGTGATCCGCCGCGAGCAGGATTCGAACTTCGGCTTCAACCTCTCCCTGTGGGATCGGATCTTCGGCACCTACGTCGCCGAGGCGGCCGCCGGGCAGCTCGGGCTGCGGCTGGGGGTCAGCGGCATCGACCCTGCCCGCGGCCGCAGCCTGATCGCCGCCCTGCTCCTGCCCCTGCGACCCACACCCCGCCCCGCCGATCAGCCCACGGGAGGCGGCGGCGGAGGCGCGTCGTAGCTCTGCGGCGACTGGGAGGGCGGCTCTTCGACCTTGAAGATCGCGCCACCGATGGCACCGCCGACCGCGCCGAAGATCACGCCGAGGACCATCCCGACCACCGCCCCGATGAGGAATCCGGTGCTTCCACCCATCGAACGGACAACCTCGATCACGAAGGGTGGAATGTCGGGATTGCCCTGAAGTTGTTCGACAGCCTGCTCGATCCCGGCGGAGGGGTCCATCAACATCCGGAGCGGCAGCGAGACCAGGGTCGTGGTGATGGCGTAGAAGATACCGGTCAGCACGCCGAGCAGCGCCCCCTGACCGGGCCGGAAACCAGCGCCGACCCTGGTGCAGTCGCGGGAGTAGACGAACGCGGCGAGCACTCCGGAGCCGATGATCAGAGAACAGCACAGGCAGTTGAGCGCGCTGATCAGCGGCAAGCCACCGGCGATGCCGAACGCCACGCCGCCGATCGCGGCAGCCTTGACCATTGTCGGAGACGAGTCACTCATCCGCATTCCTCCACGGCGCCGGCCGCGGCCAGAGCTTTCCGGCGCTCGGGTCGTCTTCCAGCGCGGAGCATGCGCGCCAGATCATCGAGAGCATGGGCCAGCAGCCATCCCAGTACGGCGCCGGCGGGCAGTGAGACCAGGGAACGAGGAAGACTCTCGAGCCCCCCTCCGAAGAAAAGATGGAACAGCGCATCGATGCCCGTGGGCAGCAGAACCAGCAACCACCAGCGGGAAGGCGCCGACGCCCGGCCGATGACAGCCGCCCCCGTCAAGGCCAGCGCAGCGCCGAGGTAGAGACCGAAGCAGCGCGCGCAGACCGCCATCGCCCCCCAGGGGCCGACCAGCGTGCGGGCCGGATTCTGATGGCAGAGCAGGGCGCAGGAGCGATCGAAGAGCAGCGCCGGCCAGGACGAGCCCGCCGCGGCCGGGGCGATGAGCACACCGAAAACAAAAGCCCAGGCAGCGAGCGCCGCCAGCGCGAGCAGCAGCCGCACGGGCAGCGAGCGACGATTAGGGACACCCGCTGTGCGCAATGGCAGTTCCCTCGGGTCGGATATCCTTCTCGAGACGGACGTTCCCGATAGTCGGCCGCTGCCGGTGCACCTCGAATCGCCGCGCGAAACGACCACTGAGCACGTCTCTCCATCTTCGCCACGTCCCGAGGTGGGAAGGCAACTGGCGGTTGAGAGTACCCCCGGGGCCTGAAGGGTACCCGCCACGATAGCATCCCCGGGCATCTTCGGGGAACCGCTCCGCATTGTCTGCCGCCCGCTGCGCCAGTACCCTTGATCGTCGGGCCCCTGCTGGACGGGCGGGCAAACCCCGCGAGGAGGAACCCCGTGAACCTCAGGTGGTGGCTGTCGAGCCTGATCCTGCTGGCGGCTGGAGCGATGGCTCCCGGCTGTCTGACCTCGCCTTCCTCCTCCCAGACCTCGCCCGACGGTGCCGTCCGCACCTGGCCCGAGCGACAGTGGCAGCCGGCCATCCGCGACATCTGGATCGACGGTCGACTCACGCCGGAAGTGTCCTGCTATCGAAACGTGGAGGCGGGTCTGCTGCTACTGGCAGCCGATGGGTGGCGCCAGTGGCTGGTCGTTGCCGAGCGTGACGAGCCGCCCCTGGCGCTGGAAGTCGATGGGGCGGGAGATGAGCCGGCGTGGCAAAGCGAGCGGCGCACCGCCCCCCGACCGGTCTCCACCCTCGGCCCCGTGGCCACGCCGGCTCATCTCCCGCCCC
>JALTMS010000437.1 GCA_027001345.1 Acidobacteriota bacterium
TGGACAAGGCCGGCGCCTACGCGGTACAGGGCGCGGGCGCCTGGTTCGTCGAACGGCTCGAGGGTTCGTTCACCAACGTCATCGGCCTGCCACTGGAAGTCGTTCGCCGGCTCCTGCAACAGGCGGGTGCTCGCCTACCGCCCCTCACCCCCACCGCTCGCTGACGGCGCCGACTCCGGGTTCCAGCGCACCCGCGGCCGGCGGTTGGCCCGAACCTCGTCGAGCCGCCGCACGGGGGTGTGCCAGGGGGCTGCCTTGACGGTCTCCGGATCCTCGTGGGCCTCGCGGTGGATCGCTCGCAGAGCCTCGATGAAGGCATCGAGTTCTTCCCGGCTCTCGGTCTCGGTCGGTTCGATCATCAACGCCCCGGAGACCACCAGTGGGAAATAAACCGTCGGAGGATGAAAACCATGGTCCATCAGCCGCTTCGCCACGTCGAGCGTCGTCACCCCGGTCTCGGCTTCGAGGCTGCGGTCCGAGAGCACCACCTCATGCATCGAGGGGGTCTGGTAGGGCAGATCGAAGAGTTCGGCCAGTGCCGAGCGCAGGTAGTTGGCGTTGAGAATCGCGTCCTGGCCCACCTGCCGCAGGCCCTCGGCACCCATTTCCTGGATGTAAGCCAGCGCCCGGAGCAACATGCCGAAGTTGCCATAGTAGGCCGAGACCCGTCCGATGCTTCTGGGAGCATCGTAAGCCAGTGTCCACCGTGAGCCCGCGCGACGGACTCGGGGCACGGGAAGGTAGTCACTCAGTTCCCCCCGCACGCCCACCGGACCGCTGCCCGGCCCTCCGCCACCGTGGGGAGTGGTGAAGGTCTTGTGCAGGTTGAGGTGGATCACATCGATCCCCTGATCTCCCGGACGGGTGAGCCCCAGCATCGCGTTGAGGTTCGCGCCATCGCCGTAGACGAAACCGCCGTGTTCATGGATCAGATCGCAGATCTCGCCGATGTTGCTCTCGAAAATCCCCAGCGTGTTGGGGTTGGTCAGCATCAGTGCAGCGACATCGCCACGGGCCACGCGCCGGCGAAAAGCGTCCATCTCTACCCGGCCGTCAGCTCCCGAAGCGATGGACTCCGGGGTCAGGCCACTGAACGCGCAACTCGCGGGATTCGTCCCGTGGGCCGAGTCGGGAATCAGCACCACCCTCCGCTCATCACCCCTGTCGAGCAGGCACTGACGGATCATCAGCATGCCCGTCAACTCACCGTGGGCCCCGGCCGCCGGCTGCAGCGTGAAGGCATCCATGCCGGTGATCTCCACCAGCCGCTCCTCGAGCCGAGCCATCAGCTCGAGAGCGCCCTGACAGGAAGACTCCACCTGGAACGGGTGGACCATCGACAGGCCTGGCAGGCGCGCGATCTTTTCGTTGACCCTCGGGTTGTACTTCATCGTGCACGAGCCGAGGGGAAGCATGCCATCGTCGATGGAGTAGTTGAGGTGAGACAGGCGGGTGAAATGACGCAGCACCTCGACCTCGCTGACCTCCGGCAGATCGGGCTCGTGCTCACCAAGCAGCTCGGGCTCGATATCCTCCGGCGCGGCGGGCGCCTCGGTGCGGGGCAGCGAATACCCGGCCCGACCCGGGCGGGAAACCTCGAAGATCAGCGGCTCGGGCCGCGATGGGCGACAGGGCTTCACAGCACCTCCCCGAGGGCTACCGCAAGACGATCGATCTCCGCCGGACCCGTCAACTCGGTCAGGGCGAGCAGCCCGTCGTTCTCGCGCGAGGGATCGAAGAGATCGAGCGGCACGGGAGCGAGGATCCCCCGCTCTGCGAGGCGTTCGGCGATCTGCCTGGCCGGCAGGGGAAAGCGTAGAGCAAACTCGTTGAACACCGGCCCGGAATAAATCCGTTCGACACCGGGCAAGGCCGTCAGCTTCTCAATAGCCAGGGCCGCGTGTCGCCGGCAAAGATCAGCGGCCAGCGCCAGCCCCTGCTTGCCCAGCAGACACAGGTGAATGGTCGAGGCAAGAGCCATCAGCCCGGAATTGGTGCACACGTTCGAAGTCGCCTTCTCGCGGCGAATGTGCTGCTCGCGGGTCGAAAGCGTCAGCACGAAACCGCGGCGACCCTCGCAGTCCTGCGTCTCGCCGACGATGCGACCGGGCATCTGGCGCATCATCTTCTCGCGGGCGGCGAGCACCCCCACGTGGGGGCCGCCGAATCCAGCGGGCGAAGCGAAGGCCTGAAATTCGCCGGCAGCGATGTCGGCCCCCAGATCGCCCGGAGAGCGCAGCAGGCCCAGGCTGTAAGGCTCGTTGAACACTGCCACGAGCAGCGCTCCGGCGTCATGGACCCGCCGCGCGAGGAGGTCGGTGCGCTCGACGACACCGTAGAAATTGGGGCTCTGCACGGCCAGGGCGATCACCTCGTCGTTCAGGCGCCGCCCGAGATCGTCTTCGTCGATGCGGCCGCTGACCGGATCGATGGCCACCACCTCGAGGGTGAAATCCAGGTGGGCCAGATAGGTGCGCAGGGTCTCCACATAGTGCGGATGCACTGATTCGGGTACCAGGAAGATCGTCCCGCGCCGTCGCACCCGCCGGGCCAGCAGCAGGCCCTCTACGAAAGCAGCAGCTCCCTGATAGAGCGAGGCCTGACTGACATCCAGTCCGGTCAGCGAGCAGACCATGGTCTGGAATTCGAAGATGGCCTGCAGGGTGCCCTGGGAGATCTCCGGCTGGTAGGGCGTATAGCTGGTGAAGAACTCACCCCGATTGAGGAGATGATCGACGGTCGTGGGCTGGCCGTGCTGATAGACCCCCGCACCCAGAAAGCAGGGCTCGGTGGCGGCATTGAGGTTCTTTGCCGCCAGGGAGCGAAACCAGGCGAGCAATTCCGCTTCGCAAGAAGGTGCGGGCAGATCGAGTTCGCGGCCGAGGCGCAGGTCTTCGGGGATCGCTGCGGTCAGCTCATCGATCGACGACACGCCGATCCGCTCGAGCATCGCCCGACGGTCGGTATCCGCGTGGGGGAGATAGCGAAAACGCTGGCCGGTGCTCAGTGGTCTTCCTCCTCGAGGAACTTCCTGTAAGCCTCGAAGTCCATCAATCCTTCCAGCGCGGAGGGATCGGCCACTTCCACTTCGGCCAGCCAGCCGTCCCCGAAGGGATCTTCGTTGACCTTCTCCGGCGCATCGGCGAGCATCTCGTTGATCGCAGCGACTTTCCCCGCCACCGGAGCGTAGACCTCGGCCACCGCCTTGACCGATTCGATGGTGCCCAGTTCCTCTCCCTTGGCCACGCTGCGCCCGGCTTCGCCGAGGTCGACATAGACGATGTCACCCAGCTCGCCCTGAGCGAAATCGGTGATCCCCAGCCGGGCCTTCCCGTCTTCGATGTGCAGCCACTCGTGGTCCCGGGTGAACAGGCAGTCTTCCGCACGCGGCATCTCGTCTCTCCTTCAGCTTGCCGGCGAACGCTTCTTCTTGGCTCGCCGATAGAAGGGCATATCCACTACCCGCGCGGGGAGCTGGCGCCCTCGAACTTCAACCAGGATATCGGTGCCGGTCACCGCCAGATCGACCGGCAAGTAGGCCATCGCGATCGCCTTTTGCAGCGTCGGCGACCAGCTACCGGAAGTGATCCGCCCCACCACCTCGGTATCGCACACCACCGGGTGCCCCTGCCGGGCAATGCCGCGCCCGATGATCTCGAGCCCGGCGCGCCGGCAGGCCCTTTGTGCGCAGAAG
>JALTMS010000438.1 GCA_027001345.1 Acidobacteriota bacterium
GCCCAAGGGGGCCGACCTCGACGAGCCGGGCATCGTGACCATCGACTTGACCGCGGGCGCCGCCACCGGCATCGACTTCGAGGTGGCCCTGGCGCGGACGAAGGAGATGGTGCTGATGCGCGATGGGGTAACGCACCTCGATACCCGCATCTGGCGACCTTCCCGGCGGCCGGGCATGAGCTGGCCGGTGGTGCTGCAGCGCACGCCCTACTCCCAGGTCGGTCCGCCACGCTTCATCATCGGCAACGACTTCGTCTTCGTCATGCAGTCCACCCGGGGGCGTTTCGGTTCGGAAGGAGTCGACGACGTCTTCGACGACGACGGCTGGCTCGAAAACCAGGACGGCTACGACGCGGTGGAGTGGATCGCCGCCCAGGACTTCTGTGCCGGGGGGCGGGTCTGCACCTATGGCCCGTCGGCCTCGGGCATCACCCAGTACATGATGGCCGGCGCCGCGCCGCCGCACCTGGTGTGCCAGATCGCCGAGGTGGCCACCGGTAATCCGTACCACGACATGTATTTCCCCGGTGGCGAGTTCCGCAAGAACTTGATGGAGACCTGGCTCGAAAACCAGAACTCGCTGCACAAGCTCGACGAGGTCTTCGAGCATCCCAACGAGGACGCCTACTGGAACCAGCGCAACCTGCTGCTGCGCCTGGACAAGGTGGTCGTGCCGATTCTCCACATCGGCGGCTGGTACGACATCTTTTCCCAGGGCACCCTCGACCTCTTCGGCCGCCTGCAAAGTGAAGGCGGCCCCGGGGCTCGGCGCAACCAGAAACTGGTCATCGGCCCCTGGGTGCACCGCTGGTACTTGCTTCCCAAGCAGGGCGAACTGCTCTACCCCCAGCACAGCCTGTTCAACGACGTGGAAGAGGTGATGCTCTCCTGGTACGAGTTCTGGCTCAAAGGTAAGGATACGGGAATCATGGACACGCCCCCGGCGCGGGCGTACGTGATGGGACCGGGGCTGCCGGAGGGGTTCACCGCACCGGGCAACTTCTGGCGCACCTCCGTGGGCTGGCCGCCGCCCTCTACCGAGACGGCCTTCTATCTCCACGCGGGCGGCCTGCTCAGCCAGGAGCCGCCCACCGAGGCGGCGGCGGAGACGACCTTCACCGCCGACCCCAACGACCCGGTGCCCACCCTCGGCGGCAGCAACCTCTACGACGAGATCGGCAAGGGACCGATGGACCAGCGGCCGGTGGATGACGAGCGCGCCGACGTGCTGGTCTGGCAGACCCCCACGCTCAGCCAGCCGCTCGAGACCAGCGGGCCGATCTCGGTGGTGCTCCACGCCGCCTCCGACCGGCTGGATACCGACTGGGTGATCAAGCTGGAAGATGTCTACCCCGACGGCCGAGCGATGCTGGTCACCGACATGATCCTCCAGGGGCGCCACCGTCTGGGCTTCGACCGCGAAGACCTGCTCACCCCGGGGCAGGTCTACGAGTTCACGGTCAAGCTCTGGGATACGTCGATCACCTTTCCCGCCGGCCACGCCATCCGCATTGCCGTCGCCTCGACCAACTATCCCCGCTTCGAGGCCAACCCCCAGACCGGCGAGCCCTTCAACCAGCACACCACCACCGAGGTGGCCTTCAACCGTATCGTCCACGACCAGTCCCACCCCTCCCGCCTGCTGCTCTCCGTGGTCGATCCCGCCGCTCTCGAGGGCTGTGCCGCCGCCGAGTACGTGACGGATCTGAGCATCGCCCGCCTCGGCGGCGACGAAATCCGTCTGAGCTGGAGCCCGGTGACCGACGCTTGCCACCGGCAGTACCGTATCTTTGCCGGCACCGAAGGCCCTCAGTGGCCCTGGATCGTCCGCCGCCCCGTGGCCGAAACCACCGCCACCACCCTGACCACCACTGATGCCGGGATATTCTGGCAGGTGGTCAGTGAGGGCAGCGACGGCGGGAACGGACCCCACGGGGTGGCACCCTGAGGGCCCCACGACGAGGGCGATGAATTGCGAACGTGGAAGGCGCATCCGCAGTGGTCGACGCTTTCGTCGCGAGGAGGATCGGGAAGCCCGGCAGGAAAGGCCGAGGGACCGGCGCTGATCGCGAATGGAGCAGGCTTTATCAACGGCTCGCGCCAACCCTCGACCACGAATGGCCATCCTCCTGTCTTCACGGCCAGCTTGGCTGATCGCCAGAGTCTGGCCACTTTCACGTGATCTGCGTGATCCGGTTGACAACTCAGGTAGGGGGGGATAGTTGATAGATCCGAGGTTCTCTCCGCGGAGGGCGAAGAATGAGGTCGTTGATGCGCCTGACGGTAGTACTGATTTGTGGTGCGCTCATTCCCTTGCAACTTGCAGAGGTGAGGGAATGGCAGAACTGGCACGTCGATGTGCAGACGCCTGCGGGAGAGCCCGTCTGCGAGTTCTCCGAGATCACCACCAGCGATGGCCAGAAGCCTTGGCGCTCGAGGGTGCTCTTCGAAGATGCGGAGGGTGCGCTACTGGTGATTCGCGACGTGCATGACGAGAGTGCACCGCCGAGCACGATCTCCATCGAGTCCGTCGCCTCAGGCGAGAAGTTGGTGTTCAGTATCGACAGCGCGGCGACCACGGTGACGATGCATTTTGGTGAGCAGTCGGTGCAATTCGCCGACGACGAGAGCGCCTTTGCGGATCCTGCCGTGCACCAGCAGGTGGCGAATCTGCTCGAGGGTGCGAGTGCTCCGTTCATGGGAGCCCTCGAGCGGTTGAGCCTGACCGGGCAGAAATACGTCTCTCGCCTGCGCCTGGTGGCAGAGTTGCTGGCCAAGCTCGTGTTCTACGACAATCCGGATCCGGGAGGACAGGAGGCCGTACGTGCGCGGACGCAGATCCAGCGGGACTTCGATCCGCAGGCCACGCCTCCGTCGGATTTCGAGACGCGCTTCGGTTCCCACTACTACCAGTAGGAGCGGTGACCGGCGCGAGCTTCGTTACAGCGGGCCGGGTCGGGAGCCAGGGTGGTGAGCGCGGCAAACGAAAACTGACCCACCAGGGGGCCGGGTGGGCGGCCCCCGAGCTGATAGGCTCCCCTGCTTCGAGACCGCGGCCGTCCGGCCTGCATGCGACAGCGGTCGTTTCCCCGACCAGCCCATCGCTGTCGTGACGACGATTTTTTCCGAACTTTCGCGAGCGTGATCTCGACTCGGGTGTTCGGCTGTGCCGATCAGCGGCTCGGTTGCTCTGTTTGCTGGCATGCAGAGTTTTGTCTGGTATCATGGAGTCTTTCGCCAACGAGGAAAGCTGCCATGGTCCAGAGTGCGCCGCTGGCCTGCGTCGATCTGCCGGCATTGCCATTGCAGCTCCTGCTGCGGCGCCACCCCCAGTGGGGGGAGCATCCGGCAGTGGTGGTCGAGCGCGACGAGCCCCGGGGCCGGATCTTGTGGGTCAACGGCCGGGCGCGACGGCTGGGCATCCTGCCGGGGCAGGCCTACGCGGCGGCTCTGGCCACGGGTGGCAGCGTGCGGGCGGGGGTGGTGGAGCATGCCGATGTCGATCGAGCGGTTGCCGACGTGTTGGAGCTCCTGCGAGGGCTGACGCCGGAGGTGGAGCCCGCGGGGCGCGATGGCCTGGCAGGGCCGGGGGTGTTCTGGCTCGCCGGCTCGGGGCTCGAGCGGCTGTGGCCCACGGTGGGGCAGTGGGCCCGGGCGGTGCATCGGGCTGTGGTGGAGGCG
>JALTMS010000439.1 GCA_027001345.1 Acidobacteriota bacterium
GGGTTGTTCGCTGCCGGCAGGTGGCCCGTCGTCGGGTGTCACCGGGCTGGTTTCCGGGCTGGTTTCCGGGGCGGCTTCCGCGGGCGGTGCCGGCGCGCTCTGCACAGGTGCCGGCACGCTGACCTCGTCGATCACCGAGCGGCTCCCGCTCTGGGTCAGGAACACCAGGCCCAGGGAGGTGAGCATGAACAGTACCGCCGCCGTGGTCGTGGCCTTGGTCAGCACGTTGCTCGTTCCCCGCGGTCCGAAGACGGTCTGAGTGCCCCCGCCGCCGAAGGCGCTGGCCAGGTCTCCGCCCTTGCCCGTCTGCAGCAGCACGACGAGGATCAGAAAAATCGAGACGATGATGTGCAGCGTTACCACCAAGGCATAGAGCACGAGACTCTCCTCCCACCGAAGCGGGCTTCCCGCCTCGGGCGGGGATCAAAGCCGGAGGAAATTAGCACGGCCGGCAGATCCCGGCAAGCGCCGGGCGCCCCGCAACTCAGCGGGCGATCGCGGCGAAGGCCGCCGGATCGAGGCTCGCGCCGCCGACCAGGAAGCCGTCGATGTCGTCCTCGGCGGCCAGCTCGGCGGCGTTGGCCGGCTTGACCGATCCCCCGTAGAGGATACGCACGCCGGCGCCCACCTGGCTGTCGGCCGCTGCGGCGAGAATCTCCCGCAGGAAGCGATGGGCGGCCTGGGCCTGGGCAGGAGTGGCCGTCTGGCCGGTGCCGATCGCCCAGATCGGCTCGTAGGCCAGCACCAGGGCGCCCGGATCGTCGATCTCGAAGTGGTCCAGGGCGTGCTGGAGCTGTTCTTCGATGACCACTTCTGTTCGCCCCGCACTGCGTTCATCGGCGGTTTCCCCTACACAGAGCACGGGCAACAGGCCGGCTCGCCGGGCTGCCGCGAGCTTGCGGGCGATGCGGGTGTCGGTCTCGCCGAAGAGCTGGCGTCGTTCGGAGTGGCCGATGATCACGAAATCGCAGCCGGCCTCCGCGAGCATCTCCGCGGAGACCTCGCCGGTGAAGGCGCCCGAACTCTCCCAGTGGAGGTTCTGGGCTCCGACCAGCAGGGGGTGATGGCGGCTGAGATCGATCAGGGGACCGAGGGATGTGAAGGGAGGAGCGACGCCCAGATCGACCTGCTGGGGATCGGGCCGCTCGTCGAGTTCCTGCCAGCGCTGCCACCAGTGGTGGGTTTCGGGACCCGTGTGGTGCATCTTCCAGTTGCCGATGACCAGCTTCTTGCGACTCACTGTCGGGCTCCTTCCAGGGCTGCCACGCCGGGCAGATGCACGCCCGAGAGCAGTTCGAGGGCGGCTCCGCCGCCGGTGGAGACGTGGGAATAGCGTTCTTCGAGCCCGAAGCGGCGGGCCGCGGCGGCGGTGTCACCGCCGCCGAGCACGGTGAAGGCCGACAACTCGGCCAGGTGCTCGGCCAGTTCCCGGGTGCCCGTCTGACACCCTGCGGCCTCGAAAAAGCCCACCGGACCGTTCCACAGTACCGTGCGCACCCCGCTGCCGAGCAGCCCGCGCCACTGCTCGAGGGTGCGCGGGCCGATGTCGATGCCGGCCCGCCCGGCTTCGATCGCTTCGCCCGCGGTGGTCTCCAGGCCGCTGACCTGCCGGCCCTCGATCTGCGTGGCGACCCGGTGATCGATGGGCAGGTGCCAGGCCACCTTCCGCTCGCGGGCCTGCTGCTCGAGTCTGCGGGCCAGGTCGAGCTGACCGGCTTCGACCCGGGAGTCGCCCACCGACACTCCCCGGGCGGCGAGGAAGGTGTAGGCCATCGCTCCGCCGATGAGGATGCCGTCGACCCGTTCGAGCAGAGCCTCGATCAGCGGGATCTTGTCGGAGACCTTGGCGCCGCCGAGGATCGCGTAATAGGGGCGCTCGGGGTGCTCGGCCAGTCGCGTCAGGGCGTCGATCTCGCGGGCCATCAGCAGGCCGGCGGCCCGCACCTCGACCAGGGCCGGTACGCCGGTGACCGAAGCATGGGCCCGGTGGGCGGCGCCGAAAGCATCGTTGACGTAGGCCTCGAAGCCGGTGGCCAGGGCTCGGGCGAAGTCGGCTTCACCGCGGGTTTCACCGGGGTGGAAGCGCAGGTTCTCGAGCAGGCCCACCTGGGCCCGGTTCAGGCTCGCCGCCAACTCCCGCGCCGGTGGGCCGATGCAGTCCTCGGCGAGGGGAACGGGCTCGCCGAGCAATTCCGCCAGGCGGGCGGCCACCGGGGCCAGGCTCATCTCCGCCCGTCGCTCGCCCTTGGGGCGGCCGAGGTGGCTGGCGCAGACCACGCGGGCGCCGCTGTCCCGCAGGTAGCGGAGGGTCGGCAAGGCGGCTCGGATGCGCCGATCGTCAGTGATCGTCGTCCCGTCGAGGGGGACATTGAAGTCCACTCTGCAGAAGACGAGCTTGCCGCTGAGGTCGATCTCGGTCACCAGGGGAAGACGACGCTGAACACTCATCACTTCAGGCCTCCTTCACCGCGAGGGATGCGGCTCGGTTCGGGCGGACCAGTGGCCGAGCAGGTCGACCAGCCGGCTGGTGTAGCCCCACTCGTTGTCGTACCAGGCGATAATGCGCAGCAGGTGGGTGCCCGGCCGCTCGATCAGGGGCAGGTCGATGATGGACGAACGGGGGTCGTCACGGAAGTCCACCGACACCAGCGGCTCGCGGCTGACGCCGAGCAGCCCCTCGAGGGGCCCGGCGGCGGCCGCCACGAAGCGGGCCGCCAGGTCCTCGGGCGGGTCGGCCCGGCGCCGCGTGTGGGCGACGATCTCCACCAGGCTGACGCTGGCGGTCGGTACGCGTACCGCCAGGCAGGAGAGCCTACCTTCGAGAAAGGGCAGCGCCCGTACCAGGCCCCGGCTGGCCGAGGTGGTGGTGGGGATCATCGAGACCAGCGCCGAGCGCGAGCGACGCAGATCGTCGTGAGGCCCGT
This sequence comes from Acidobacteriota bacterium, assembly GCA_027001345.1. Taxonomy (GTDB): domain Bacteria; phylum Acidobacteriota; class Polarisedimenticolia; order J045; family J045; genus JALTMS01. The sequence continues at coordinate 2,925 of JALTMS010000439.1, forward strand.
CGATGGTCATCTGAGAGCCGGTGGTGCAGTGCAGGGTGGTCATCTCCGCCGCCTCGATCCCGTACCACTTCTCGAGGCAGGCCAGGGGCAGGGCGGCGGCGTGGGTCGTGCACGAGCCCATGGCGATCAAGGTCTCGCCGGGCTGCGGATCGGGGGCATCGATGCCGAGGACGATCTGGCGGTCCGCCGCGGCGCACACCGCGCTGACCAGCACCCGCTGTACCGAACCACCGAGGTGGGCGCGGGCCAGATCCGTGCCGCTGAACTGGCCGGTGGCCTCGACCACCACGTCCACGTCGCCGGCCGACCAGGGGATCTCGGCCGGTGCGCGGACGCGCGTGTAGGGCAGGGGACGGCCGTCGAGCCACAGGCTGTCATCACCGCGGGCCTCCACCGTGCCGGGGAAGGGGCCGTGAATCGAATCGTGTCGCAGCAGGTGTGCCAGAGTGCCGGCAGGGGCCAGGTCGTTGACCGCCACCACTTGCAGATCATCGCGGCCGCGCACCTTTCTCAGCAGGCAACGCCCGATGCGGCCCAGGCCGTTGACACCGATACGAAGAGTCATGGGGAATCCTCGGCGTCCTCGGGAAAGGCGCCCGGGCGAGGATAACGCGGCTCAGCGCTCGAGGCCCGGAGCCAGCGAAGAGAGGGACGAGCGACGGCCCGGCAGCCCGCGGGAAGCACGCAGCGGTGCACCGAGGATCTCCCGCGCAGCACGACGTTCACGCTCGTCGAGCCGTGCCAGCAGACGGTCGGTACGGCGGATCTTGTCCCGGCGGGCGACGGTCAGCACCGCTTCACGCAGGCCGAGGCGCGTGACGCCGCGGGATCGCAGATAGGCTCGCAGCAGAGCGGGGAGATCCTTCCGGGTGGCGATCCGGGTGGCCGCCTCCACCAGGTCGGCGGTGATGCTCAGCCGGCGATCCTCGAGCAGGCTCCGCAGGTCGGCGATGGCCATCCGCGAGCCGGCCTCGGCCAGCGCCCGGTGAGCCCGCTGCCGCACCGCATCGACGGCGGGAGCGCTTCCGGGAGGGTAACGGGCGGCCAGGGTTTCGATCATGCCCGCCAGGCGCAGCAGCAGCGGGCGCGAACCGGCCTCCGCAGCCACATCGACCAGCACGGCCAGCACCGCTGGAGGCTGCTCGACGGCGAGCAGCGGGCCGATGCGGGCCACTTGCCGCGGAGAGAGAGACTTGAGAGTCAACGCGCAGTGGGAGAGAAAGAGCGCATCGTCGGGACGCTCGCCCATCGCCGCGACCAGCGGCTCGACGATCGTGCCGCCGGCGCGGCCGAGCAGAGTCTGGGCCCGCTGCCAGATGCCCAGTCGGCGGCTGGCCAGGTCGTCGATCAGCTTTCCCAGAGCCCAGGGCTCGAGGCGCGTGCCGAGACTGCCGGAGAGCAGCCGCCGGGCCCGGGAGGCGACCCTCGGCTCGGGATCCGCGGCGAGGGTCTCGAGCAGTCGGCGGGCGGAGGCATCGTGCTGCCCCTGAGTCATCCAGGGAATGGCGGCCATCGCGGTGACCCGGATGCGCGCCGAGGCGGAAGGATCGCCGATGATCGCCAGCAACGGACCGAGGGCACTTTCGCGGCCGGTCTGAGCCAGGCGCACCAGAGCCCGCGTGGCCGCCCAGCGCACCCGGTGGGAGGTCTCCCGCTCGATCAGCCGGCTCAGGGCCGGCACCGAACGGCGAGAGGCCACCCGGGCCAGTGCCGCGGCAGCTCGTGATCGAATCGCTTCGGAGGGGTCGTGCAGCAGGGCGGCGAGGGGCGCCGCGCAGCGGGAGGAGCCGAAAAGAGGCAGCAGGGCGATCACTCGCCAGCGCAGGGCCTCGTTTTCCTCGTCGTCCAGTGCATCGAACAGGCGTGGCAGGCTCGCCTCGGGGTGGGCCAGCAGCCAGCGCCGGGCCTTGTCGGCTTCGGCGGGCTCCGCCGAGCCGAGTCGACGCAGCCAGAGGGAAAGAGATCGCTGTGAGACGGCGCCGGCCAAAAGAAGCGTCCTCCCGCCGAGGAAAAGCCAAGCATGACGATGTGTGACCCGATCGCTCATTGTGGCAGGGCCCACTGGTCGAGGTCAACGGCTGATAAGGTTTGTCAGCCCGGTGGTGTGCCGATTCGCCGGCACCGCGCGCGCGACGCCGATCGTGCATAATCCGCGGGGAGGAATGGAGCGGTGACGAGGAGGAGCCGATGAGCAGAACATGCCGCTGGTTGGCCGCCGGCCTCGTCGCCGCGATGGTGATGCTCGCCGGCTGTTCGAAAGAGCAGGCGGCCCAGGATGCCTTCGAGCAGGCCGTTGCGGCCGAGCAGGAGCAGGGCCTCGACGAGGTCGTGGTTCGGCTCGAGGCGATCATCGAGCGCTGGCCCGAGACGGCGGCGGCGAACAAGGCCCGCAAGGAACTCGAGTGGGTCCGCTCGCTGCGCAGCGCCGAGATGCGGGGGCCAGCGCTGCTGGCATGGGATGCGGCGCGCAAGGTGGGCTTCGCGGTGGAAAAATATCGCCTCGACAAGGGACGGTATCCGGCGAGGCTCGAAGACCTTTTCGGCAAGTACCTCGATGGCCCGGTGAAGGATCCCTGGGGCTTCGACATCGTCTACCGCCGCACCGAGCGCGGCTACCAGGTCTTCTGTTATGGCGAAGACGGTCTGCCGGGAGGCCGGGGGCTGGGAACCGATCTGGTGATCGACACCGGCCAGGTGGTTTCCTCCGACGCGGGAAAGGACGATCATGGCGAGTCGGACGGCGGGGCGGAGCACGGTGCCCGGTGAAGCCGCGGCCCTCGTGTTGACCGCGGTGCTGGTACTGGCGATGGCCTGCGCGGCTCCCGCCGGGTCTTCGACGGCGGTTTCTCCGGCCTGGGTTCGGGCGACGACCCCCACCGGCAAGGTGCTGCTGCTCGAGGTGATGCAGACCCCCGCCGAGCGCGCGCGGGGGATGATGGGCCGCAGCGAGGTTCCCCCCGACAGTGGAATGTACTTCGTCTTCGACGTCACCGGTCGGCACGGCTTCTGGATGAAAAACTGCCTGATTCCCCTCGACATCGTCTGGCTTTCGGAAGATCTGCAAGTGGTGCACGTCGAGCGGGCTCTGCCACCGTGCACCGAGGAGCCCTGTCCGAGCTGGACCCCGCCGGTCCCCGCCCGTTACGTGATCGAGGTCGGCGCCGGGCTGGCCGAGAGCTATGGGCTGGTGCCCGGAGCGCGAGTGCTGATCACGCCCCTCGAATCGAGGTCGTCGCGATGAGCCGGCGATGGGCCCTTCTCGCCATCCTGCTCGCCGGGGCCGCCGTCGACGCGCAGCCCGCTTCCCCGGGGGTCGTGCTCTCCCGGCCGGCGGACCTGGTCGAGGGAATCGGCGAGCGCCTCGGGCCTCCCTTCGAGGGCGCCGAGGTGGCGGTGCGGGTCGCCAGCGTCGGCGAGCGCCGTCGGGCCGCTCGCCTGCAACTCGCCGAAGCCTTCTTTCCGCTCCGGGGGCCGCGCTGCTCGACCGTTCTCGAGCGCCTGGCCCTGCCCGTCCCCGACCCCGCACGCTGGGATGCGCTGGTGCGCGAGGGCCGGCCGGTGGCGGACCTCGAGCGCGACGAGTTGCTGGTTCCCGCCCATCTGCCGGCCCAGAGCCCGGCCGACCTCGAGCTGCTCTCGGCCAGCGGGGTGCTTCCCTTCGAGGTGGCCCTGACCGGGGAGTGGGCCCGGCTGGTCGCCGCCCGTCACCTCGGGCCGCCCCCCGCCGATCCCTTGCTACGGATGGCTCGGGCCGCTCGCCTCGAGGGAGTGGCACGTCTGGCCGGAATGCTGCTCGTCCTGCAAGGGGCCGGGCTCGATCCACAGGCGCTGGGCTCGGCGCTGCTGGCCACCGACCGCGATCGCTCCGGGCTCTGGCCCCGCCAGTGCGCTGCGGAAGTGGCCGCGAATGCCGCTGAACGGGCGGTGATCGAGACCTTCTCCAGCGACGGCCTGCGCTGGGCCGTGTTTCACTACCTGCGTGGTGGGCTGCCCGGGCTGATGGCGGCTCTCGAGCGTCCCGTGGTGCGACCGGCGCAGTTGCTCCACCCCCTCGAGAAGGTGCCGCCGCCCCCCGCCGGCGGCTGTCGGCCCGGCCCCCGGGTGGCCGAGGCGCTGGCGTGGGGCGATCCCGCTCCGGGGTGGGCCGCCGATCTGCTCGAGCACGAGCTGATCGCCGGTGCGGGCGGAGGGGTGCGGCTGGTGTTGCGCTTCGCCTCCTCCTCGGCCGCGCAGCGGGCCTGCCGGCTGCTCGGTGGCCGGCAGGTTCCCTGCCAGGTCCAACGGGACACCCTCTCCGCCGTGCTTCCGGCGGAGGAAGGTGCCGGATCTCCTTGACCATCCGCCCGGGGCTGGGCTAGGCTTACCGGCCCTTTAGGGAGGCCCTATGGCCGGAGCGTCTTTTTCCTTTCCGCGGTGCTCTTCGACCCAGGAACTCAGATGAACAACATCCTGTCCATCATCACTTTCCTGCCCCTCGTGGCGGCGCTGGTCATCGTCTTTTTCGTGCCCCGGAAAAACGCCCGGGCCGCGATGCACATCGCGACCTGGACGGCTCTGGCGGACTTCCTGCTCTCCCTGGTGCCGCTGCTGAAGTACGACGCTGGCGACGGAGGCTTCCAGTTCGTCGAGGCCTACTCGTGGATTCCTTCGCTGGGCGTGCAGTACAAGCTGGGGGTCGATGGCGTCTCGCTGCTGCTGGTGGTGCTGACCACCTTGCTCGGCTTCATCTGCATGCTCAGCTCGTGGACGGCGATCAAGGATCGGGTCAAGGAGTACTACGCCTTTTTCCTGATGTTGCAGGTGGGCATGCTGGGCGTGTTCTGCTCTCTCGATCTCTTCCTCTTCTACATCTTCTGGGAAGTGATGCTGATTCCGATGTACTTCATCATCGGCATCTGGGGCGGGGCGCGGAAGCTCTACGCTGCGATGAAGTTCTTCCTCTACACCTTGTTCGGGTCGGCACTGATGCTGGTCGGGATCATCGCGCTCTACCTGTTTTCCGGAGAGCACCTGGCCGAGCGCACTTTCGATGTCGTGCAGCTTCACACCCTCGGTTCGGCGACGGCGGTCTGGCCGGCGGCGACCTGGGTCTTCCTGGCGTTCTTCCTCGGTTTCGCGATCAAGGTGCCGATGTTCCCCTTCCACACCTGGCTGCCCGACGCCCACGTCGAGGCGCCGACCGCCGGCTCGGTGATCCTCGCCGGTGTGCTGCTGAAGATGGGAACCTACGGTTTTTATCGCTTCGCTCTGCCGATCTTCCCCAAGCAGACCGTCGACAACCTGTGGTGGCTGCTGAGCCTGTGCGTGGTGGGGATCATCTACGGTGCGATGGTGGCCCTGGTGCAGAAAGACTGGAAGAAGCTGGTGGCCTATTCTTCGGTCAGCCACCTGGGGATCACCATGATCGGTCTGTTCGCACTGAATCTGACCGGGATCAAGGGGGGTGTGCTGCAGATGCTCAATCACGGCATCTCCACCGGTCTGCTGTTCCTGATCATCGGCATCATCTACGAGCGGCGGCACACGCGGCTGCTCTCCGAGTACGGCGGGCTGGCCCGGACGATGCCCGTGTTCGCCGTCTTCTTCATGATCGCCATGCTTTCCTCGGCCGGCCTGCCGCTGCTCAACGGCTTCGTCGGCGAGTTGACGATTCTCGTCGGTCTGGCCCAGGTCGGGGGACCGGCCTACTCCTTCTTCGGCCTGCCGCCCTTCTGGTGGACCGCGGTGGCCGCCACCAGCATCATCGTCGGCGCGGTCTACCTGCTGTGGCTCTATCAGAAGACCATGTTCGGCCGAGTGACCAACCCGAAGAACGAGGGGCTCGCCGACCTGTCCTGGCGCGAGAAGTGGACGTTGATTCCCCTGGTGGTTCTGGCGGTGTGGATCGGTCTGTACCCGGCGCCGATCTTCCGCATCATGGAGGCGCCCATCGAACGTCTGGTGGAGACCCAGATCTACCCGGTGTTGCGGGCCAGTGGTGCCGAGGTGACCTTGCCGCCGGAGAAGACCGCGGAGGTTGCCGCCGACGCCCACTAGCGCCCGAAGCGAGGGGTAGAGATGCGAGGCCAGTCAGCGCTTTGCAGAGGTTCGGGTCCGACGGCGTGCTTGCGGTACGTCGAGGGTCGGAATCGTCGCAACGTGCTGGGATGATCGCCGCCGCGCACCCGCAGCCGGGTGGGCCATGAATCCTCCAGCTCGTCCGCCGCCAGAGGTGGATCCGGTGGCCGGAGACAAGAGCCAGAAGCGGTTTGACCGACAGGGGGAATCTGCTAGGATTCCCCGCCACGCCGAGCGACCCACAGGGTGGTTGGGCGGAATGGCCCGGGTCTGGCGACAGGCCGCACCCTTCATGGGGGCGGCCTGGGCGCTGACCGGAGGGCTGCTGGCCGGGATGGCTCTGGGCTGGTGGCTGGATCGCAAGTTCGACACGGCGCCGGCCCTGCTCGTCGGCGGGATGGTGCTGGGACTTGTGGCGGGAATGGCGGAGGTGGCGCGGGTCGCTTTCCGCAAGGGCCGGCGGGACGATGACGGGGAGGCACCGTGAACGTTCTCGCCGACGCTCTGGCAGCGGCGGCAGCCAGTAGTCTGGGCTGCCTGATGGTGGGGCTGGTTCTGCCGCTTCCCCGGCGGCCCTTCGGGGCGCACATGGGAGCGCGGGCCGGGCGGCTGCTGGGGCGGACCGTGGTGGTGGTGACGGTGGTCGGCGCGAGCGTCGGCCTGCTCGGGCGCAGCCCGGAAGCCACGACCATCGGAGCGCTGGCGGGATGGCTGGTGCCTTCCGTCTGGGAGACGGTGCGGGTCGCCAAACAGATGCGTGTTCACCCCGAGGCTGGGCGGGACACGGGAGAAGGGCAGCGATGAGCGGCATTCTGGCCATGATGGCGGCCGAAGAGACCTTCGACGCCGCCGGCGTGATCCTCCACCACGTGGCGGACTACGGCTACGGTTCCTGGCCGGCGATGCTGACCAAGGCCGTGGTGATGATGAGCATCGCCGCGGTGCTGGTGCTGGTCGGCATTCGGCGGGCGGTGGCGGGCTACGATGCTTCGGGAGTTCCCACCACGCGCTGGGCACAGATGCTCGACCCCTTCATCGAGCACTTTTATCGCGACGTGGCGCTCAAGTTCTCCGGTGAGAAGTGGGCTCGCAAGGTCGCCCCGCTGCTGCTGAACTTCTTCTTCTTCATCCTGACCTGCAACCTGCTCGGCCTGATTCCCCTCGGCGAGGTGACGGGACTGATCTTCCATGCCCTGGGCAAGACCCCGCCGGAGATCGTTCAGGGCGCGACGACCGCGACGGGTAACGTGTGGGTGACGATGGCCCTGGCTACGGTGACCTTCTTCGCCATCATCGTCTTCGGCGTGATGAAGCATGGTGTCATCGGTCACTTCTCGCACCTCGCTCCGGGGGGCGTGCCGTTCGTCGTGCGCTGGTTCCTGCTGCTGCCGATCGAGATCCTCTCGACCTTCGTCAAGCCCTTCGCCCTGACCATGCGACTGGCCGCCAACATGACCGCCGGCCACATGGGTCTGCTGGCGCTGATGGCGATGATCTTCATTCTCAAGAGCTGGGCTGTGGGGATTCCCGTGGTCCTGCTGTCGGTCGGCATCCTGTTGCTCGAAATCATCGTCTGCTTCGTGCAGGCGTATGTGTTTGCTTTGCTCAGTGGAGTATTCATCGGTATGGCCATTCACCCCCAGCACTGACAGAGGCTGGCGGGACCACCGGAGGACCAGGTAGTCATGAAAAAATTCGTCAAGTACGCGGGACTGGCGCTGATTCTGCTTCTCTTCCTTGCTCCCGGAACCCTCGTCCTGGCCCAGGGAGCCGATCACGACGGTGGCGGCACCGCCTGGCCGATCGGCAAGATGGGTGCGGGCCTCGGCGCCGGACTGGTGGCCATCGGTGCGGGCCTCGGCATCGGACGTTTCGCCGCTGCTGCCGCGGAGAGCATCGCCCGCCAGCCCTCGGCGGCTTCCGAGATCACCGGCGCGGTCAACCTTCCGCTCTTCCTGCTCGAAGGCGTGGCGATCATCGGCCTGGTGGTCTGCATCCTGATCGTCTTCGTCGGCTGAGCTGATCGGTGGCTGCTATGTCGCAGATCGGAGCCCTGCTCGCGGTCGCCGGCCACGAGGGGGGCAACCCTCTGCTCAAGCCCGAGCCGGGGCTGGCGATCTGGTCGCTGATCATCTTCCTCCTGTTGCTCGTGGTGCTCTGGCGCTGGGGCTGGGGGATGCTGATCGACAAGCTCGACGACCGGGACAGTGCCATCCGCGGGGCGATCGACGAGGCTCGTTCCGAGCGCGAGCAGGCCACGGCTCTGCTCGCCGAGCACAAGGCCCTGCTCGACAAGACGCGGCGGGAGACTTCCGAGATGCTCGCCACCGCTCAGGCCGATGCCAAGCGGGAGCGGCAGCGGATTCTCGACGAGGCGCGGGCCGAATACGAGAAGATCCTCGCCCGCGGCCGCGAGCAGATCGAGCAGGAAACCCGGGCTGCTCTGGCCCAGATCCGCGGTACGGTGGCGGATCTGGCGCTGGAGGTGGCGAGCAAGGTGCTCTCCCGCTCGATGGGCGATGCCGAGCATCGTCGCCTGGCGGAGAGCTTCATCGCCGAACTGGAAGGAGGCGCGGACAGGCCCTCGGCCTGAACGTGGACCTGGCGTTTCGAGGGCGGCGGGAATCCGTGAGGATCTCCGTCGCCCGTGCTGTTTTCTCGCCGTCGCCGCTGTGCTCGCTCCGGGCTTCAATCCAGCAGGTGGGCGCGGCTGCTGGCCGCCAGTCGTTCCGCGGCCCGGGCTTCGAGCCAGGCAACCCAGGAACCGAGTTCGGCGCGCCCGACGCTGGTCGGCGCGAAGATCACGTAGAGCAGTGTGCGGGAGTCCCCGCCGACACTGGTGCGCAGAGAATCGGCGGTGGGGTTGCCGAAGGGCCCCCGGGTGTCGGCCAGCAGGGGCCGCCCCTCGAGGCGAATCTCGCCCCGGCGGATGCCTTCGTAGCTTTCGCCTGCCCGGCCTCGGCGGGCCGTCACCGGTGGATGCACTCGGGCCAGATCGTAGAGTCCCACCGGCAGGCCCGACTCGACGGCCCAGACGTTGGCCAGGTCCACGGCGGGGTGGATTCGCGGAAAGGCCTGGCCCCTGAGCAGGCGGCGGATCAGCGCCTCCGGACTCGGCCGGTGGCGGGTGGGATCGATGCCGAAGGCGCGATAGAGCCGTCGCGCAGCGGCCAGGCGCGGGATCTGCCCTGCGCTGCGGCCGGTCTCTGCGCGGCGCAGGCGCTCGACGGCATCGTCGATCAGCGTGTCGAGGGCGGAGGGGTCGGCCGCCGCCGTCATCTCCACGACCACCAGCCCCAGGGCCAGCAAGCCCCGGATCTCGGGCTCCAGGCTGACGGTTTCCAGCTTCATCGTCATCACACTCCGGCCACCGGCTGCGTTGACACCCCGCAGGCGCGGGCCTACGCTTCCCTCCGCCCACGAGACTTCCACAGAATACGGCGCCTGGGACTGCCTGTGAACGGATGAATTCTTCTTCCCGACCCCGCACCTTCGGCCGCTACCGCGTGGTCCGGCTTCTCGGCCGGGGAGCGGTGGGGGAGGTCTATCTGGCCGAGGATCCGGCTCTCTCGCGCCGGGTGGCGGTCAAGACCCTCTCCGGCCTCGACGCTCTGCCGCCCGCCGAACAGGAGGAAGCTCGCGCCCGCTTTCTCAGAGAAGCCCGAGCGGCGGCGGCTCTGAGTCATCCCAACATCGTGACGATCTACGACGTCGGCGAGCAGGACGGTCAGCCCTACATGGCGATGGAGTACCTCGAGGGCGCGTCTGTCGATCGCTACGTGGCCGAGGGCCATCGACTGCCCGCGGTCAAGGTGGTGGAGATCGGCATGCAGGCGGCCCTGGCCCTCGACGAGGCTCATCGGGCGGGGATCGTGCACCGGGACATCAAGCCGGCCAACTTGGTGTTGATGCAGGACGGTTCGCTGAAGGTGGCCGACTTCGGTCTGGCCAAGGATCTACGCACCTCCCTGACCTCGGCCCAGACCCTGCTCGGCACTCCCAACTACATGTCACCCGAGCAGGTCGCCGGCGCTCCCCTCGACACCCGTTCGGATCTTTTTTCGCTGGCCGTCTGTCTGTTCGAGTTGCTCACCGGCCGGCGTCCTTTCGGTGGAGACACGGTTTCGACAGTGCTCTACCGGATCGTCAATGACCCTCCCACGCCGCTACGAGAGCTGCGCGAGGATTTGCCCGAGCGCCTCGAGGCCCTCCTCGCGCGCTGTCTCGAAAAGGATCCCGCCCGGCGTCCGGCGACGGGCAACGAGGTGGCCCACGAGCTGCGCGAGGTGCTGACGGAAATGGGCGGGCTGCCCGCCTCACTGAGCATCCCTGCGCCGGCGCGGGTGGTTCCGGCCGGGCCTGCCGGCGGTAGCGAGCAGAAGGGGAGCCCGACGACCGCTCGTCGCGGCCGCCGCTGGCGTCCGCTCGTCGGTCTGGGATTGTTGCTGGCGACCGCGGCGGCGGCGTGGACCCTGCCCCTGTGGTCGGGGGTCGATC
>JALTMS010000440.1 GCA_027001345.1 Acidobacteriota bacterium
CGCCCGTGTGATGCGCATCTCGATATCCATTTCACGCAGCGGATTGTTGGTCCTGTCGACGACTTCCAATGCGACCTGCCGGCCGGCGAGAACCTCCTCGGTCAGGCCTCCGGGAAGGCTGAGGCTGCGGATGGGGGTCGAATCGGGCTCCGGCGTGAATACCTCGATACCCTGCTGCTCGAGATGGTCGATGATTTCCTGGGCCAGAAAACCGGAGTCGCTGGCGGCAGTCACGGCCAGGCGGGGCGGGTGGGCCTTGGCATCGCCGCCATAGCCGCCGGTGATCGATCCGATGAAATAAAAAAAGATGATCGGCATGACGAAGGTCCAGAGGATCGTCTCCCTCTGGCGTAGCATCAAGAGCAGGTCCTTGCGGGCGATGAAGGCGGCGAGCCGGAGCATCATCATGCCCCCCCGGCGATGATCTGGGCCCGGCGCCCGGCGACGAAGAGCAGAACCAGGATGCTGGCAAGAAGAATGGCGGCTGGAGGCAGGATCTCGACCGGTCCAGCTTCACTGCGCAGAAGCTCCATGAGTCGGGTCAGCGCCCAACCATTGGGGGTCAGACGGCCGATCGTGGCCAAAAACGATGGCATGGTATCGAGGGGGAAAAAGCTGCCTCCCACCATCAGCAGGGGGAATCCGATCAGAGAAGTGAGTACCGAGCCTGCGCGGGCGTTGGGCGCGAAGAGTTGCAGCAGCAGCAGCAGGGCGACCAGGGCGGTGCCTGCCAGAGCCGACCAGGCGGCGGCGAGGGGGATGCGGGCGGCCGGCAGGTCGAACAGCAGGCTACCTCCTCCCAGGGCTCCGGCGGCGAGCAGGCCGAGCACCACGAACGCTGCGATCAACTTGCCCGAGAGTACGGCGAGCAGGCTGCTCGGAGCGATGGCCAGCCGGGCGAGGGTGCCGTGCTCACGCTCGAGCCAGATTTCCTCGCTCAGCGACTGGGAGGTGAAGAAAAGGCCCATGAAGACCATGCCCGGCAAGAAAAGCAGGCCGATCGATGTCATGCGGTCGGGGCCTGAGTCCGACGACGAGGAGGCAGGGTGGGTGACGTTCACCTCGAGAGCTGGAGGAAAGAGGTAGCGTCCAGCGCCACCGATCGCGTGCCGAACGGAGATCGCTACGGATGCCACATCCCGATCGGAGATGTCGGCTCCGCTGCGCGCCTGCGCCCGGCGAATCATATCCAACGGGTCGGCGAAGATTTCCTGCAGGTAGTAGGCTCCGTCGGCAAGGATCTCGAGGGTCTGTTCGGCGATCTCCGGGAGGATGCGTTGAGCGGGATTCTTGACCAGTTTCAGTCGGGTGGGCCGGCGATCGATCAGGGCCTGCCCGAAGCCCCGAGGGATGACCAGCAGGGCCGATGCCTGGCCCCGTTCGATGCGGCGCTGTCCCTCGGCGGCGTCCACGTTTTCTACGCGGAAAAAGTCTCCCAGCGCTCCCTGGGAAAAGGATCCGACGAGCATTCCGCTGAGAAAAGTGGCGTCTTCATCGGCGATCAGCAGATGCACTCGAGGAGGGGTCGCCTTGCCGCCCCGCGATCCGGTGGCCAGGCCGAGCAGCAGACAGACGAGCAGAGGAATCGCCAGCCAGAGCAGGAAGGTGGCCGGTTCCCGCATGCGGCGTTTCAACTCCTTGATCGCCGTGATCCAGGCGAAGCTCACGCTCTCGCTCCTTGCCCCGGGGCTACTCCCTGAGTTCCCGGCCGGTAAGCTTGATGAACAGTGTTTCGAGGCTGGGTCGGGAGATGGTCGTCTCGCGAATCTCCGCTCCCGCTTCCGCCGCGGCCTCGAAGATTTCCGGCAGTGCCCGGCCGGCGCGCGGCAGGGCCAGGACCAGGGAGTCGTTTTCGAGCTGTACGATTTCGGCGGCATCGATGCGCTCCATCCGCGCAGCGACCACGGCCGGATCGAAGCGACCGCTCAGGCGCACCAGGTCCTTCTCGCCGAGCATGGCCTGGAGTTGAGCCAGATCCCCTTCGGCCACGATCTTGCCGTGGTCGATGATCGCCAGCCGATCGCAAAGGCCCTGGGCCTCTTCCATGTAGTGCGTGGTGTAGAGCACGGCGGTGCCCGACTCGGCTTGCTGACGGACCAGTTCGAGCAGGCGGACTCGGCTCTGGGGATCGACACCCACCGTTGGTTCGTCGAGCAACAGCACTCTCGGTTCGTGGACCAGTCCGCAGGCGAAATTCAGCCGCCGCTTCATGCCACCGCTGTAGCGCTTGACCGGTTCTTTGGCCCGGTCGGCCAGCCCGACCGCCTCGAGTACGCTGGCCAGCCGCTGCTGGAGTTGGCGACCTCGCAGCCCATAGGCGGCTCCCCAATAGCGGAGGTTCTCGGCTGCCGAGAGGTCTTCGTAGAGCGCCAGCTCCTGCGGCACCAGACCGAGATGGCGTCGGGCAGCGACCGAGTCCCGACGGATGTCGTGGCCGGCGATACGCACCTCGCCGGAAGTCGGACGAATCAGCGAGGAGATGCACGAGATCGTGGTCGACTTGCCCGCTCCGTTGGGTCCGAGCAAGCCGAAGATCGTTCCTGCGCGAACTTCGAAGCTGATCCCGCCGACGGCCACCAGATCACCATATTCCTTGCGCAGGTTTTCGATCTCGATCATCGACTCGGGCATCAGATTCTCCTGCTGTACGCCGCCACGTCCTGGGTCCAGACCCGCACACCGCAATAGCGCTTGCCTTCCGGGCAGACAGGACGTTGATGGCAGCGGTCACGGATCGAGCAAGGGGGCAAGAGGAAACGACCGAGGGTCGGGTGGACCTCTCGCACTTGCAGCGCTTCGTCACGACTGGCGCGCCAGATCTCCTCCTGGGCGTTGTAGCACAGGCGCATCGCGTGCTTGTGACGTAGTGCCAGGTAGTCCGCGGACTCGGTGAAGCGAACGTTGACCGCGTTGGGCAGCAGATACGCCAGAGCTTGCGCCGGCGTCCCCGCCCGCCGCAGCCGAGTGATGGCCTCCCATGTGCGAGCCATCGCCTGGTCGAACACAGCGCGTGCGGTGGGGTCGTCGGCGATCAAGGAGGGGTAGGCGACATCGGGCTCGTTGCCGAGGTGGGCCAGAAGGATCGGCCGCGAACCGGGGGTCATGCGATGTCGCTGATCCTGCGAATCGGCGCTGTGGGAAAGACGCTTGCGGAAAGTGTAATGGGCGTGGTGCAGGCAGCGGGAGAGCGGCGAGAGCGTCGTCAGGTTGAGGGTCTCGCCCAGTACCGGATTGCGGGCCGGATCCGCGGCGAGCTGCAGCGCCTGCTGATCGCTCAGATCGCCGTGGCTGCAACCCAGTACTTCACGCACTGCGCGGGCCACGACTCCCTCGGCATCGGCGGCGTAGCCCACCAGGCGCGAGGCTCGGTCGCCCAGGTCGGCGTCGAAATCGCGACGGAAGGCATCGGCGCGCCGAGGCTCCCCGAGGAGGCCGGCGTCGCCGAAGATCTGTGGCGGGACTGCCGCGGCTTCGATCGGTGGCTGGAGGATCTTCTGGTACGCTGGCTCCCATCGCAGCACCGCCGCCACCATGCTCTCGACGATCCGACCGACCTCCGCCGGGACATCGCTCTGGCCGGCGATGCGCCGGTAGCGGAGCAGGGTGAGGGCCGAGATCGTGTGGTAGAGCCGGGCCCACGTCGCCACCGGCAGCACATAACGGGCGGCCTCCTGGGCTCTGCGTTCGATCTCCTTCTTCCATGCCTGGGGTTGACGCGCGCGGGCCGGAAAAACCGCGAAAAACGCCGCAGCGGCCACCGGCTGGAGTTGTTCGCGGAGCGTCCGATAGGCCTGCTGGGCATCCTCCAGGGCAGCGATGTAGATCGACTTCTGTTCCGGCGGCAGGTCAGGGATGACGAAGCTGTCCGAGCGGACCCTGACATAGCGCTGGGAGACCTGCTCGGAGTTGTAGAACGGATGGGCGTGGAAGAAGGCCCACAGGGCGTGTCGCGAGACACGGTCGATGGCAAAGCTGAAATGAGCGTGTTGGAAGACTGTGTGATGCCCGGCGCGGTAGATATCGACGGCCAGGGCATCTCGCCGCTCGAGTGCTTGCCGCCGTTTGTCGGGATCGTCGATCTCGTCACCGCCGACCTGTTCGGCGGTGACGATGCCCCGAGCCGAGTAGCAGGTTCGTGCGGCAGCGACTGCACCGTCGAAGGGGCGAGCAAAGGCGCTGACCAGCCGCACCTGCGGCTCGGGACTGGCAAACCGCACCGGGATTTCCTCCGCCCTCTTGCGCATCGGCGCCGCCCAACTCCCGCGTCGCCAGCGCGCCTGAGTGTACCTTGAACCCCGGCGGGCCGGCAGCCGGCAGTCATCAACGGCCCGGAACCGCCACTCAGTGGCTGGTTTGCCGGGTCCTGCCGGCTGGCGCAAGATGCAAGGTGCCGCCGCCGCCGGCCGGTGGTACCGAGGAGTCGCATCATGCATGCCTGGCTGGACCGTCTCAAGCCCCGAGCTTCGCGCCGGGTTCAACTCGCCGCCCTCGCCACCCTGTGGCTCGCCGTCGGCTCGGGGTTGGCGACAGCCGGAGTGATCTGGGCCTTGTCGGCGCGCTGGCCGTGGCCGATTCTGCTGATCGGTGCCGGAGTGGTTCTCGGCACGGTCAAGGGAAGATTCGTCCTGGCGCCGGCGGCGCGGAGGATGGCCGAGCGCATTGCCGCACGGGAGGATGGCAGTTGTCTGGGTGGTGCTCTGTCCTGGACCAACTGGAGTCTGGTGGCTGTGATGATGGCAGCCGGGGTGATGCTGCGGCACAGCTCTCTGCCGCGATCCGTCCTGGGGCTGCTCTACGTGGCGATTGCCGCAGCCCTGCTTGTGGGTAGCGCCTGCCTGTGGCGGGAGTTCGGAGGTTCGAGACCATCGTAAAGCACTTGGTTCGGCTTGATGAGCGTCAGGTACGACGGTTCGAGCGAAGGGCTCATGAACCTGGTGGAGTGTAGTCTCCAGCGGCAGTGGCAGGCTGCCCGGAAATGGAGCGTGGAACGATGAGATTAGCCCTGGTTCAGCAGCGGGCCTCGGCGGATCCCGAGGCGAATCTCGCGCGGGGTCTCGAGGCTGTACGAGAAGCGGCCAGCCTCGGCGCCGAGGTGATCTGTTTTGCGGAGCTGGCGTTCGTGCCGTTCTATCCGCGCTGCCGCGCCAGCGGTGATGTCAGTCACCTGGCCGAACCCATCCCGGGGCCAACGACACAGGCCCTGTGTCGGCTGGCTGCGGAAAAAAAGGTGGTCATCGTTCCCAATCTCTTCGAGCGGGATGGCGATCACTGCTTCGATACTTCGCCCGTGATCGACGCCGACGGCCAGATCCTCGGGCGGACCCGAATGGTGCACATCGCCGAGTTTCCCGGTTTTCACGAGAAGGGCTACTACAGCCCAGGAGACAGGGGGCTTCCAGTCTACTGCACCGCTCACGGCAAGCTTGGTGTGGCGATCTGCTACGACCGTCATTTTCCGGAAGCCATGCGGGCTCTGGGCGTCGGTGGAGCCGAGCTGGTCATCGTTCCCCAGGCAGGCGTGGCGGGGGAGTGGCCGGAGGGGCTCTACGAAGCGGAGATGCGAGTGGCGGCCTTCCAGAACGGCTATTTCACCGCCCTGTGCAATCGTGTCGGTCAGGAGGACGACCTTGCCTTTGCCGGTGAATCGTTCGTCTGTGATCCAGAGGGGAATGTCGTAGCGCGTGCGGGGGCCGGCACGGATGAGATCCTCGTCACCGAGATCGACCTCGCCCGCAGTGCCGGCTCCACCGCTCGCCGACTGTTCCTGCCCGACCGGCGCCCGGCTCTCTACGACTCCTGGATCCACCCGGCCGCCGCCGTCGACTAGCCCGGATCATGCCGAATTAGCGGCGGTGTCCGCCCGGCTCTTCGTGGGCCTGGTGGCAGGAGCCTGACTCCGATGTCGCATGTCCCCACGCGGACACCGGTTCGACCCACTCGGGAAGCGGCTTGAAGAGAAAGCCATGGTGCAGGCCGGTGTGGAGGATGATCTCTCGCACCGCGAGATGGTCGGCCTGTGCGGACTCGACGGTCCACGACGGGCAGGACGCGGTCACCTCGTCGCTCGCCTCACGGATGGCGAGGACCCGCCCGCTGATCGAGCCCTTTCCGGCTGCGGCAAGGCGCTTGGCGAAGCGGGAAGGACAGACGCCAAGAACAGCCAGGCGCAGTGCTGGCTGCTGCAGCCGGGCCGCGGCGCTCAAGGCGATGGCGCCACCCATCGAGGCCCCGACGACCAGGATCTGCTGAGGGGGGACACCGGAATCGATCAGTGCGCGGACTTCGGTGACGAGTTGCTCCGCTGCCTGGTCGATGGTGGTCTCTCGTGGTCGGATCGCAGCGCTGACGGAAAAGCCGGCCTCGTCGAGAGCGGTGAGGATCTTCTTCAGCTCGTAGTGCCCGAAGCGGGGATGCTCCGGGCGGGCATCCTGCTGGAGCTGGACGATCTGTCCGTGGAGATAGATCAGGTGCAGAACCTGTGTCGCAGTGCCTCCGTCGGCATGTGCCGCCGCTGATCCTGCCGGCAGAAGGGCGATTGCCGTGATCAGGACCTTCAAGGAGTGCATGATGAACTCCGTCGACTTCTTCCCGGGCTGTGGAGGGCTGGTGGCGTCGTGGCATTCCCTTGGAGCAGAGCTACACAGCCGGTATCGAAGCTGTGCAGCGAAATGGAATCGATGGTGTTCATGGTGGGTCCCTCTGGCCTCTCTGCCTCGTTCGGGAAGCCTCGCTAGCGGAGATCGGCGCCCTGTTACGGGGCCTGCCGGGGCAGCGCCCAGCGCAGGACGAAATAGCCGAGGCAGCCGGAAACGAACGAACCGATCAGAATCCCGAGGCGCTCGAGGCCGCCGAAACCTCCGGCTCCCGATTCGAAGGCCAACGAGGCGATGAACAGGCTCATCGTAAAGCCTATACCGCAAAGCAGCGTCATTCCGTGGAGCTGCCACCAGCCGACTCCTTCCGGAGGTGAGGCAAGCTTGAGCACGATACCGAGCCAGCAGGCGAGCAGAACTCCCACTTGTTTGCCGATGAACAGCCCGGCCATGATCCCGAGGGGTACCGGGTGGAAGATATCGCCGACGGAAAGTCCAGCGAGGGGCACTCCTGCATTGGCAAAGGCGAACACCGGCAGCACGCCGAAGGCGATCCAGGGGTGTAGGGCGTGCTCGAGTTCCCGCAGCGGCGAGCGCGACGGCTGAGAGGAGCCGGCATCTCCTTCGACCCGCAGCGGGATGAACAGGGCGAGCACGACGCCGGCCAGGGTGGCGTGGACTCCGGATTTCAATACGGCGATCCACAGCGGCACGCCGATCAGGATGTAGGCGGCCGGCCGGGTGACCCCGGCACGATTGAGCACCAGCAGCGCGACGATCAGAGCCCCTGCCACCGCAAGGGAGGTCATCGAGAGCTTGGCGGTGTAGAACACCGCGATGACGATGATCGCGCCGAGGTCGTCGAAGATCGCAACGCTGAGTAGGAAGGCCTTGAGCGTCGTCGGCACCCGATTGCCCAGCAAGGACAGGACTCCGAGAGCGAAGGCGATATCGGTGGCGGTGGGGATCGCCCAGCCGCGCATTGCCGTCGCGTCGCCCCAGTTCAGTGCGGCGTAGAACGCGGCGGGAGCGACCATGCCACCGACTGCCGCGAAGACGGGAAGGCTCGCCTTGCGCAGGCTCGAGAGGTGCCCCTCAGCGATTTCCCGCTTGAGCTCCATCCCGACGAGAAAGAAGAAGACCGCCATCAGGCCATCGTTGATCCACAGAATCAGGGGCTTGGCGATTCCGAGGGTGCCGACCCGGATCTCGAGGGGCAGGCTCAACAGCGCCTGGTAGTAGCTCGCCATGGGGGAATTGGCCACGGCGAGGGCCAGGATCGCGGCGGCCATCAGGACGATGCCTCCGGCGGCTTCGAGCCGGAGGAAGTCCTTCAGTGGCTTCATCATTCGGTCGACGGGACGAAGTGTGTTCTCGTTCATGGAATGAAAGGGCCTCGTCGTGAGGGAATCGACGGGTCATCGATTCCGGGGATCGACGATATCCGGAAAGGCGAGTGCTGGGAAGGGTATTCGATGCCGCGTTCCATCTCGCCGCTCACCCGGCCCATCCGCCGCCAGGGCTCGGAGCTTCGTGGCCGGGGTGGGGTCCGCTTCCGTCACGCCCCGTCTTCGCGTTCGGAAAAGACCTGGGCCTGGAAAGTCGAAAGCCGGGCCCCCCGCCGCCAGCAGCCGACGGGGAGGCCCGCCTTGCGACAGAGGTGATCGAGAGTCTGGGGCAGATCCCAGCCCTGCTCGGTGGCGACCTGGGGCAGGAAAACCGCTCGGCGGCCCTCTTTCTCGAGCACTATGCCGTCACGACCGATCCGCACGGCTTGCGGATCATCGACGATCTCGAAGGGAGTCAGCACGGAAATCTCGATCTCCAACTCCGCGACTTCGTCGAGGGTGACGGGAGAGAAACGAGGGTCGTGCTGCGCTGCCTGAATCGCCATCGCTTGAACCACCTGGAACAGAGGGCGATCTTCGGCCATGTGCCCGATGCAGCCGCGCAGCTCACCCCCGTGGTGCAGCGTGACGAACGCTCCCTGCCGGGTCCACAGCCGCAGCGGCAGATCTCGCGCCAGCGGCGCGGTGCCGCTTTCCAGCAGGCGCTGCAAGGTCGTGCGCGCCAGGTGCAACAGGCTTCGGCGCTCTCCGCCGGTCAATTCGCGGGTGTCCGTCGCCGGGAGAGGTCGCTCGAGAATTTGGCGCGCGGGCTCACCCCTGCCGGGGTAGAAGGCCACCGCGCCATAGCCCACGACACGGGTCGGGTCTCCCATCGCCGTCCAGCCGCTGTGGGCGTAGCTCAGCACCCGGGCTCGCCGCGCGCCCATGGCTCGTGCCGCGGCCAGGGCGACCAGCACGGGGCCCTCTCCGCAGGCGCAGGTGACCAGCCCCCGCTCGCCCCGCCGCATCAGTTCCCCGATGCGGCGGTGGAGTTCCACCGGGTCGCCGGTAGCCATCGCGAGCAGGGTCTGAGCGTCGATCTCGCGGGCTGCCGCGCCGGTGGGGTAGTGGGAAAGATCCGAGCTGGCAACGATCAGGGCGCGATGGCCTTCGAGGAGGCGAGCGAGTTGAGCGCCGACCCGCCGCGCGAAGCCGGGCCGGGCCTGGCCGACGACGGCGGTGAGCAACGGCACCCGTGGGAAGAGAAGCTGGGCGAATGGGACCTGGACCTCGATGGAGTGTTCTCGCTGGTGCACTTCGGGGCGGAAAGTCACCTCACCCTTGCCGGTGCGAATCCATTCGGCGGCCAGGGAGGCTTCGAGGCGAGCCACTCCCAGGGGCGTGCGGTAGCCGGCGCCCTGGTAGACCGAGACTCCGGAAAACGACGGTGCCGTATGGTTGGTGCCCAGCAGCACGATGATGTCGTAAGCATGTCCCCGTGCCTGGGCCCAGGCGTCAGCGGCGATCTGTCCGGAGTAGATATAGCCGGCGTGGGGTGCGACGAGCACCGTGGGCGCTGCGTGTTCGGCGGCCACCGCGTCATTGAGATAGGCCCGCAGGCCTGCTTCGAGGCTCGCTACGTCGTCGCTGTAGAACTGCCCCGCAACGGCGGGAGGTCGGATCAGGTCACTCTCGCCCATGGCGGCTCCTGTCAGAGACAAGTAAAGAAACGCGATTTCTAGCAGGATTCGGTGAAATCCTCGCCTGGATTCGAACCCGGACACCGACGATCTCCGTCATACAGGACTCATCGACTCGCCTCTTCCGCCTCCTGCCACTGCGGGGCAGGGGGCACGGGCCGTGCCGTGAAAGGAGCGACGAGACCGTTGGGGTGCATGGCATGTTGTCCCGTCGCGAACTGACTGAATGATAAGCCAAGGCGAGGGAAAATGTCGAAAACTCGTTCGGGATTGACTTGAGTCAACGACCCCGCACCACAGTCGTTCCATACTTTTCTCGGCTCCCGGTCGGACCGGGTCGCAGCCAGGAGATGCAGACGATGAGGATCGACCCCGACGCCACGCTCTACGAAATCACCGAGAACTGGCCCGAGACCGTGCCTGTCTTCACCCGTCAGGGTTTTCCCCAGATGGCCGAGGAAGACCTCAGGCGCAGCTTCGGCTCGCGAATCTCCCTGCGTCAGGCGCTGGCCTTGAAGAACCTCGACCTCGACGGTTTCGTCGAGCAACTCGAGGCAACCATCGAGCCGGAGGCGACCGTGGCGGTGGGCGTGGCGCCGACCCGCGTCGTGGGGTTGTTGCCCTGTCCGGTACGGATTCCCCTGCTCGAGGCCTTCGAGCCTTTCATCGAGGACTATCAGCGTTCCACCGGGTGCAAGGTGGAGTACGAGCTGCAGGCGGCCTCGATGGGCGCCGCCTGGATCGACGAGAACCTCAAGCACGTCAGCCGGGAGGAAGACCTGCCCGAGCTGTTCATCTCCGCTGGATTCGAGACCTTCTTCGACCCCAAGGGGCTCGGCCGTTTTCGTGATGCGTTCTACGACGGTCTGCCGTACAAGACCTTCAACAGCAGTTTCGACGGCGTGGACCTGCGTGATCCGGAAGGCCGTTACTCGGTGATCTCCGTGGTGCCGGCGGTATTCATGGTGAACATGAACGAACTGGGGGACCAGCCTGTCCCACAGAGCTGGGAGGACCTGCTCGATCCTCGTTTCGAACAGCGGGTCTCGCTGCCGGTCGGGGATTTCGACCTCTTCTCGGCGATTCTGATCGAGATTCACCGGCGCTACGGCGAAGATGCCGTTCGCCGCCTGGGCCGCAGCCTGGCCACCTCGATGCACCCTTCGCAGATGATCAAGCTCGGTCGCAAGAGTTCCGCGCCGATCGTGACGATCATGCCCTACTTCTTCACCAGGATGGCCAAGGAGGGGGGGCCGATGAAAGCTGTCTGGCCCAGCGATGGAGCGATCATCAGCCCGATCTTCCTGCTCGCCCGCAAGTCGGCCGCGACCCAGGTGCAGCCGATCATCGACTTCTTCGCTTCCAAGGAGATTGCTGAGATCCTGGCCCACAAGGGCCTGTTCCCCAGCACTCGTCCCGACGTGGACAACCGTCTCGACTCCGGTTCCACCTTCGGCTGGCCGGGCTGGGAGTTCATCCGACAGCAGGATGTCGCCAGCCTGATCGAGCGCTGCCAGCAGCTCTTCGACGAGGGGAGAGAGTCATGAAGCTGGTTACGGTTTGCGGCCCTCCCTCCTCGGGGAAGACTTCGGTGATTCTCAAGACCGTCGACGCCCTGTCTGGCCGCGGTAGGAAGGTCGGTGTGGTCAAATTCGACTGTCTGTCCACCGAAGATGACCTGCTCTACGAGAAGGCCGGAATTCCGGTTCAGAAGGGCCTGTCCGGCCCGCTGTGTCCCGATCACTACTTCGTCAGCAATGTGGAAGAGGTCGTCGGCTGGGGCAAGAAAAACGACTTCGACTTGCTGATTTCCGAGAGTGCCGGACTGTGTAATCGTTGTTCACCCTACATCAAGGACGTGATGGCGATCTGCGTGATCGACAACCTCAGTGGAGTCGGAACGCCGAAGAAGATCGGCCCGATGCTCAAGCTGGCCGACATCGTGGTGATCACCAAGGGCGATATCGTCTCCCAGGCCGAACGTGAGGTCTTTGCCTCGCGGGTCAGTCTGGTCAATCCCGCTGCGATGGTGCTCAATGTCAACGGATTGACCGGTCAAGGGGCCTGGGAGCTGAGTACTCTACTCGATGAAGACGACCGGGCGGTGGAGACGCTGATCGGTCGCAAGCTGCGATTCTCGATGCCCGCAGCCCTGTGCTCCTACTGCCTGGGCGAGACGCGGATCGGCGAGACCTATCAGCTCGGCAACGTGCGCAAGATTCAAATCGAGGAGCGCTGAGAAGATGCTGGTTGCGAGAGATTTGCTCGAAACCCGAATCGAGGACCTGCTGAGCGAGTACCCCTTCGTTGGTTCCTTCTTCGATTCCCAACAGCTCGATCTCGAAGGGGCTGGGGAGATGACTCTGCGTGCCTTCCTCGACAAAGCGAATACGGCCATCGACGATGACGATGCTCAGCTCTCACCCGAGGAGGTGGCTGTCCGCCTTTCCGAGCACATTGAGCAGATGCTCAGTTTCCTCGAAGACGATCGGGAGCGGATTCGCACGCTGACCCTTTTGCCGGGTACCGACAAGAGTGGCCAGCCGGAAGGGTTCGAGAGGATCGACTTTCATGCGGGCCAGACGGTGTGCATTGTCGGTCCGACGGGATCGGGCAAGAGCCGGTTGCTGGCGGATATCGAATGGGTCGCTCAGAGAGACACGCCGACGCGCCGGGCGGTGTGGCTCAACGGTGAGGCTCCCTCTCGGCAATGGCGTTTCTCGCCGACCCACAAACTCGTCGCCCAGCTCTCGCAAAACATGAATTTCGTCATGGATCTGTCGGTGGAGGAGTTTCTGCGGATGCACGCGGAGAGTCGGGTGGTGGCGGATCCGGAGCCGTTGATCGCGCGGATTCACGAGGAGGCCAACCGGCTGGCCGGCGAGAGTTTCGACAAGGATACGCCGATCACGTCCCTCAGCGGTGGACAGTCGCGGGCGCTGATGATCGCCGACACGGCGATCCTTTCGCGTTCGCCGATCGTGCTGATCGACGAGATCGAAAACGCGGGGATCGATCGGAAGAAGGCGCTCGAACTGCTGGTTTCCGAAGAGAAAATCGTCTTGATGGCGACTCACGATCCAGTGCGGCCCTGATGGGTTCCCGGCGGCTGGTGATCCGCAACGGAGGCATCGCCGAGGTGATCGAGACGAGTGAGAAGGAACGAGAAATCCTTTCCGAGCTGGAGGCCATCGACCATCGCCTGATGTCTTTGCGCCACAAGCTCAGAACCGGGGAACGGCTGGTATGACGGACCAGCGGGGAAGGGCACTGAATTGACCGGCTGCGGTTGCGGCCCAAGTCATCACTGGGTTCGGCAAGATTCCGAGCCAGGAGGAGAACGATGCACGACGGATGCTCCGGACAGTTCGAAAACGGCCGCCAAGTGGCCGACAAGGTGCGGATGATGGGCTTCGATGTCCAGCCGATGCCGATGCCGATGGAAATCCACTGTAAGAACTGCGAGAAGACCTTCACCATGCAGACTTTCCTCGCCTCCTGCCCCCACTGTGAGATGGTCTATGCCGTCACGCCGTGCCACGCCTTCGATCCGGCCAATGTGATGGCCGCCGGGGTGCGCTACTGAGCGGGTCCCCGCAGCACCGGCGAGAGTGCGACCGGCGACGACAGTCGCGCCCATCCGGTTAACGACAGACCACTTCCGTGGCCTGGTAGCGCCGGAGGCCCCGAATCAGCGCGGTTTCGGGAATCGGTTCGAAGACGTAGCGCACGGCGTGGTGTGCGCCGTCGCGGATCGTGGCACGATCGATCAGTCGATAGAACTCCTCGTCGAAGAGTAAGGT
>JALTMS010000441.1 GCA_027001345.1 Acidobacteriota bacterium
CCGATGATCACGTTGCCGAAATGATCGACGTGCAGGACGGTGGCCTCGAGGCTGCCGTCGATGCTGCGCGCCGCGGGTGGGACCGCCCGGCAAGGATCGCTTGCCGGCGGGCCCACTGCCGCCGGCTCGAGACCTACGGCCAGCCGGGCTGCCACCGGCGCGAACAGATCACGGCCATGGAAGGTAGGGTGGGCTGGCGGCAGGTCGAGTTGCTCGGCGTCGATGGTCCACAGCTCGATCCGCTCGCTGCGATCGAAGACGGCTGTCAGCAGACCATTGTCGGGGGCGACGAAGAGCCGCCCGTCGCAGCGTGCGACCAGCGCCCTGCGGTCGGTGCCCACCCCCGGATCGACCACGGCCAGATGAACTGCCCGCGCCGGAAAGCGCAGAGCCGCGCAGGACAGGACGAAGGAGCCCTCGAGCACGTCGTGGCGCTCGATGGCGTGGGAGATGTCGACGAGCTGGCAGCCCGGCGCCTGCTCGAGGAGTACGCCCTTGACCTCGGCAACGTAGGAGTCGCGCAGGCCGAAGTCGGTGGTCAGGGTGATCAGGGGAGAGAAGCGATGGTGGTCATGGCTACCCATGGCGATGATTTTACTCCCGCTGGTCACACTTGACCCGATTCTTCTGGGGGGACGAATTGACCGATGCCGCGGCGCATCCCATCATCCTTCGGGTGCCGCACGGGGATGGCGGCCCGGCAAGGAGGAGCAACGATGCCCCGGTGCTCACGGGTCCGATCCGGAAAGGCAGAATCTGTGTGCAGGTCACTTCGATCGATCCTCGCCCCGGCATGGCTGGCCGTGGTGCTGCTGGCCGCCATGGCTCCCACACCGGGAGCCGAGTTGCTGCCCGGGCAGAGCACCGCCCCTCGGCCCGGGCTGACCCTGGCCCGGGCAACGACCTTCGATCAATTGCCCGCCCTGACGCCCCTCAGCGGCGAGGGGCAGCCGGTGTGGACCGTGATCCGGGTGGACTGGCCGGGGCTCGAGCCCGCGGCGGGAGAGATCGACACGGCAGCGTTGAGTCGCGCGCTGGCAGCGCTGGCTCCCGAGGCGGGACCCGTGGTGCTGGAGATCGACGCCCGCCGCCCGGCGTGGCTGTCCGGCGATCTCGACGCTCGGCGTCGTGCCTGGCAGGCGTTGCTTCGAGCCGTGGCCCGCTCTGCCGGTACGCGGGTCGACTGGTACCTGATCGGCGGGGTGCTGACCGGCGACGGTTCGCCGGCGGTGGCGGCGTTCGAGATCAAGCTCGCCTCGGTGACATTGCGTGCCGAGGATCCGGGGGCCGGCGTCGGCTTCCGGGTCGAGGGAGCGGCGGGCATCGAGCAGGTCGCGGAAGCCTATGAGCAGGCGGGTGACCTGGCGCCCTACGTCGATGCGTTGTGCCAGGCGGCCTCCGCCGAGCAGATCGAAGCTCTCGCCTCTCGCCTGCGCCAGTCGACCCTCGAGGTCGACCCGGGCGTCTCGCTGTGGGCCGAGCTGCCGGCTCCCACCGGGGACGAGACTGCAGTGCAGGAGCAGGTGCTGGCCCGGGCCATCGGCCTGTTCGCCGTCAGCGCGGACCTGGTCAGCTTTGCCCGCGCCCAGGGGAGTGCCGCCGCAGCCCAGGATCGGGTGATGGCGGCGCTCGCCACGCGGTTGCCGAAAGGGCTTTCCCTCTCGCCCTCGGAGGGCGCCGGCATCGAGGTCGATCCCGCGGGCCCCCCGCTGCGCTGGGTGCGCTTTTTCGACGAGAAGAACTTTCAGGAGGTCGTCGCCTTCTGGTCGCCCGCCCCGGTGGCCGACGGGACGATCGGTCGCCTGCTGCTGAAGAAAGTGTTGCGCCGGGGCTATCGGGTGGTCGATCCGGTCAGCGGGCGCATGCGCTATGCTCGCAGCGAGCCGGTGGACGACAGTCGGGTGCGGGTCGAGGTGCCCCTCGATCAGCGACCCCGGCTGCTGCTGGTCACCCGGCAGAAGTTCTCGCCGGGCATCATGGCCGAACTCGAAGAGGCCGAGGCCACCGGGACCCACGAGATCACGGCCGAGGAGATCATCGCGGCCCACCAGCGCTGGCGGGCGTTCCAGGACGATCGCCTGATCAGCGTCTCCCGGCGCAGTGAGATCAATCTGCGTTTCCGCTACGCTCTGGTCACCGGCACCATCGACGTGACCATGGACACCGACTACTTCTGGGACCGACAGACGGGGCAGGAGTGGTCGATTCGCGAGAAGTACGTCAACGGTGTGCGGCTGAAGTGGGACAAGCTGCCCGAATTGCCCCTGATCAACCAGGAGCAGGTGGTGCAGACGCCCCTCGACCTGAACCTGGACAAGCGCTACACCTATCACCGAGACGGCGAGGAAGTGGTCGAGGGGCGCGATTGCTGGCGGCTGCGCTTCGAACCGCTGGACAAGAACCTCTCGCTGTACAAGGGCCGGGCCTGGATCGACAAGAAGACCGGTGCGCTGGTCAAGGTCAAGACCGTGCAGACGGCTCTCGAGCCGCCGCTGATCAGCGACGAGGAGACCCAGATCTTCCACCCCTACACCGGGCCCGACGGTACCGAGTACTGGCTGCCCGACGGCATCGAGGGGCAGTTGATCTACACCATCCAGGGCGGCAACCTGGTCGTGCTGCGCAAGATTTCCTTCCAGGCGCCGAAGATCAACGAGCCCGGATTCTATGCCATGCGAGACGAGGCCTATGCCTCGAAGCAGCAGATGCTGCGCGAGACGGGCGAGGGCTTCAAGTGGCTCAGCCGGCAGGCCGACGGAACACGCAAGGTCAACGAGAAGGGTGACACGCGGCAACTCTTCGCTCTGGCCGGTGCGTTCGAGGACGACGGCACCGACGGCGTGGTGCCTCTGGCCGGCGTGAACTATGTCGATCTGGATTTCATGCAGCGTGGCATGCTGCTCAACGTCTTCTTCGCCGGAGCACTGGCCAATGTCTCCCTTTCGAAGCCCGGCGTGGGGGGGAGCAAGCTCGACCTGGGCGTGAACTTCAACGGCGTGGCTTTCAAGGTCACCGACAAGCTCTACCAGCTCGGGATCGAGGACGAGTCCCAGCGGGTGCGCAGCCTGACCCAGAGTCTGACCGTGACCGCCGGCTATCCGCTGGGGAACTTCGTCAAGCTGCGAGCCCTGGCAGGCTTCGATCTGGTCAATTACGACACCGCTGACGAGACCGCCGCCGACTTCGTGCTGCCAGCCGACCACCTGCACCGCAGGCTGGGCCTCGAGGTGGCCTTCGATCGTGCCGGCTGGGGCCTGCTGGCACGGCGGGACTGGCGCTCGCGATCGAAGTGGAAGCCCTGGGGTCCGGCAGACGACCTGGTGGACGCCGAGGCGGTGGCGCGGGCCAAGAGCTACACGCGGACCTCGATCGGCTTCCAGAAAAGCTGGTTCCTGCCGCTGTTCCAGAAGATCGAAATCAGCGGTACCTGGCGGGCGGGCAAGGACCTCGACCGCTTCTCCGCCTTCGACTTCGGCTTTTTCGGCACCAGTCGGGTGCGGGGCTTCGGAGGCTCGGGGATTCGCTACGACCGGGGGGCGCAGGCCCAGTTTCAGTACTCGTTCAATCTCGGCGACGTGATCCGCTTCGATGCCCTGCTGGACCATGCGCGGATCCACGACGCGACTCTCAGCGACGGAATGACCCAGCACACCGGCCTCGGTA
>JALTMS010000442.1 GCA_027001345.1 Acidobacteriota bacterium
TTCGGGAACCGGGTCTGCGCTGCCTGTCGCGGCCAAGCCGAAGGGAGGTGAACGATGAAAGGCCTGTTGTCTGTCGCCATCATTCTACTCGGAGCGCTGATTCTCTTCGGCCAGACGGTCTACATCGTCAGCGAGCCCGAGCAGGTGGTCATCACTCGCTTTGGCGCTCCCATCGGCGACGCCATCTCCGAGCCCGGACTGCACTTCAAGATGCCTTTCACCGACAAGGTCAATCGCTTCGACAAGCGCTGGCTGGAGTGGGACGGAGACCGCAACCAGATTCCGACCAAGGACAAGAAGTACATCTTCATCGATACCTTCGCCCGCTGGCGTATCAGCGATCCGTTGAAGTATCTCCAGGCGGTGGCCAACGAGCGCGGTGCTCAGTCGCGGCTCGACGACATCATCGACGGCAAGACTCGGACAGTGATTGCCAGCTACGACCTGATCGAGGTGGTTCGCTCGAGCAACCGACCGTTCGAGGTCAGCGAGGAACTGATGGAACTCGCACCTCCACAGGTGCACAAGGTCTCTGCCGGCCGCACTCAGCTCGAGCAGGAGATTCTCGAGATGGCCGCGGAGGTCACGCCGGACTACGGCATCGAGCTGGTCGATGTGCGCTTCAAGCGAACCGAGTACATCGACGCTGTTCGCGCCGAAGTCTACAACCGGATGGTTTCCGAACGACGCCGCATCGCCGAACGCTATCGTTCGGAAGGGCAGGGCAAGAGCGCGGAGATCCGCGGTGAGATGGAGAAGGAGCTGCGAGAGATTCGTTCCGAGTCTTTCCGCAAGGCCGAGGAGATCCGCGGCAAGGCGGATGCCGAGGCGACACGGATATACGCCGCGGCTTACAACCGGGATCCGGAGTTCTATGCGTTCCTCAAGACCCTCGAGACGTGGAAGGACACTCTCGATTCCGACACGCGGATGTTGCTGACGACCGACGCGGAGTTCTTGCGGTACTTGAAGAAGGCTCGCTGATCGGCCGTCTCGTCGCACCCTGAAAGTGCCGGGGGACTCCTGCGGGAGTCCCCTTTCATTCGTCTTCGTCCACGTCGCTGTCCTTGCCGAGCTGAGCGGTGATCAGTCGCGGGAAGCCGTCAGCTTGCGGGTGATCTCCTTGATCATCTGCAGGATGTTGTGCGAGGCGTTGGCCCGGGAAGGGGTCAGCGAGCGCGTGAGCCCGGCTTGCTGCAGCACCTTCGGGTCGACCGCGAGGATCTGCTCGGGACGCAGGCCAGAGAGCCCTTCGACGACGATCGCCACCAGGCCACGGACCAGGTGAGAGTCGGCCGAAGCCGAGAAGTAGACCCGCCCGTCTTCGAGTCGGCCGGTGATGTGGACGCCGGACACGCAGCCGGGGACGCGATTGTCGGGGCGGCGTTGCTCGGGGGGAAGTTCCTCGAGGGCGTTGCCCCGTTCGATCAACAGCTCGAAGTACTCCTCCGGATCATCGATATCACGGAATTCCTCGAGGATTTCTTCGAGCTGGGACGGTGTGTTGGACATCGGCAAACCTCCGCTGAGCCCGGCCGATGCATGAGCGCTTCGGCTCAAGCGCTGATGTATGAACCGGGTGAGGAGAGTCTCCCCCGCTCTCGCTCGGCGGGCAAATCACGCTCTCGGGGCCCGCCTCCGGGGGGTCAGGGTGGGTTCGCCACTTCCCGGCCGCAACCATCGACCACCGTGACGCTGTAGAACGCCGTCCCGGGTGAAACGTCCGACCAGGTCGTCGCTGCGGTCTCGAGTACGGGCTGTTCGAAGTCCACGGCACCGGGGCGAGCAGCACGGCGGATCCGATAGCTCGCTGCTCCGGGGGAGGGGCGCCAGCTCAGGGTGGTCCCCCGCCTGGTGGCGTCGATCCGCAGGCCGGCCAGGGGCTGGGCGACTTCCGCCACGTCAACGGCCCGGTGGGCGGGGTTCGAAACGTTGCCCCGGGCGTCGATGGCCCGCACTTCGACGTGGTGCCGTCCACCGGCCAGGGCGAGGGTCAACTCGAAGGGCTCGACACCTTGATCGAAATCGCCGTCGGTCGCGTAGACCAGACCGCGTTGCCAGCCGCCGTTGTCCACTCGAACCTCGACCCGCGTGATTTGGCCCAGACCGATCGACTCCCGCGGCGTGACATTCAGCGGATTGATATTGGGTTGCCGGCCGACGCTCGCCAGGCCCTTGAAGACCACGATGCCGTCACAGGAAGGGTCGGGCGAGTCGAGCTGCAAGTCGACCTCCGGCGTGGCCTCGAGCAGATCGGGGGTACCGTCGAGGTCGGCATCGAAAGTGCCGACCTGGCGCCGGGTCGCCGTGCTGGCCGCCAGTGAGGTGTCGCGCATCACGTCCGGCTCCGGAGTCAGGCAACCCACCTCGCAGTTCTCGTTGGTGCCGGCCAGGTAGCCGCTGGCATCCGAGCAGACGCACGCGGAGTCGGCAAACTGGTCGAGGGCATAGAAGGCGTGGTGCAGCTCGTGCCGCAGCACCAGGTCGAGGCGGGCGGCGCCCCATCCCCCCGCCTTGGAACTGACGACTGAATGGGGTCCGCCAAGCCAGGTCCAGGCAAAGCGCCCGTCGGCAAAGCGGCCGTCGGCATCGTTGGCCGCGTTGGCCACGAAGACGTTCAGCGCCCAGTCGCTGCCATCGGCGATGCGGGTGCGGTCGGCCAGCCGTCGCGAGGCGATCAGGGGCGGCGCCTGGTCGAAGCCGAAACCGGCGAGGATCTCGGCGATCCAGCCGGCGGCCCCGTCCTCCCGGCCAGGGTGGCCGGGAAGGACGATCGGTTCCGCATCGACGCGCAGCCGGGCGTCGTTGCGTCCCGAATAGAGGTGCACGGTGAAGACCAGGTCGGAGCCGGGGTAGAGCGTCACCAGGTCCGCGCAGGTCTGCAAAGCTTCGGCCAGGACCCTGGTCTCCAGCGCCTCGGTCCAGTTCTCCGCCTGCGGGCCTTCACGCTCCCAGCTTTCGGCCAGCAGTAGGTTGAGGCTCACCCGGCCGGCGAGGTACTCACTGGTGTTCTGCCAGGTGGCCCCCACGGGCCGACCCGCGCCCTCGTCCGGCTCTGCCTCGGCGGGAGCCGGCAGATCCCACCAGTCCGGCGCGAGCAGGGCGTCTTCCGGCGGAGGATGGTTCGGTGGTGCGTCCAGATCCACCGTGGGCGCCATCAGCTCGAGCACCAGAGTGGCGATGCGGGCTCCGGGATCGAGGGCCCCGCTCTCGATCTCCACCCGGGCTTGCCGGTCATAGATGCGCAGGCGCCCGTCCCGTTCGAGGGCGGGGGCGCCCCCTTGGCGTACCCGAGCCAGGGCCAGGCCCATCTCGGGCACCCACGCCAGGAGACGTCCTCCGCCGAGGCTGAGCACGTCTTCGAGTTGTCCGCTGTCCAGACCCTCGGTGGTGATCAACACCTTTTCGCCCTGCTCGCGGTCGGTGGCACCCCGGGCGGCTTCAGCCGCCGGCAGGGCCAGCGCTCCGGCAAGAACGAAGGGGATGAGCAGAGACAGGTGGCGTATCGGCGGAAGGTGAAGTCGGTCCATGATTCTCCCCGGGGAGCCGTCCTCCCCGAGGCAATATGGGTTCCGGCTTCGCCTCTTGGCTACGCCGGGACCTGTCCGGCCTCAGATCCTGGGTGGCAGGGCCTTGAAGACTTTCGCAAGTTTTTCGAT
>JALTMS010000443.1 GCA_027001345.1 Acidobacteriota bacterium
CGCGGTCCTGGTCTTCCTCGGTTTCAACCTGACCTTCTTCGTGCAGTTCCTGATCGGCTACAACGGCATGCCGCGGCGCTACTACAACTACTTGCCGAAGTACCACTCGGGGCACGTGATCTCCACTCTCGGCTCGTACTTGACGGGGATCGCTCTGGTGATGGTGCTGTTCTATCTGCTGGCTTCGCTGCGCAGAGGTCGCAAGGCGCCGCCCAATCCGTGGGGCGGTGCGACGCTGGAATGGGAGACCACCTCGCCGCCGCCGCCGACCAATTTTGAGTCGACACCGGACGGCTCGCGGGACCCATACGACTTCACGGACCTGACCTACAAGGGCGAAGCCGAGGGCTGGGTTCATCGATCGGCGGTAGCCGCCGAGGGGAGGGCGTAGTTTCATGAGCGAGGCGGCGAGAGCGCCGGGTGGGGGCGGCCACGAGCACCCCGGGCACCTGGCTCACCACTTCGATGATCCCGCGCAGCAGGTCGAGGCCGGCAAGCTGGGAATGTGGCTCTTCCTGGCACAGGAAGTGCTCTTCTTTGGCGGACTCTTTGCGGCCTACGCCTATTTCCGGGCTCACGACCCGGAGATGTTCCACTACGCCCACAAGGTCCTGAGCTGGAAGTTGGGTGCCTTCAACACCCTGGTGCTGATCTGCTCGAGCCTGACGATGGCCTGGGGCGTGCGCATGGCGCAGCTCGGCAAGCGGCGGGGCCTGATCTGGATGCTGATCCTGACGCTGATCTTCGCCGGGGTCTTCCTGGGCGTGAAGTACGTCGAGTACAAGGAAAAGTTCGAGCACCAACTGTTGTGGGGTCGCAACTACGATCCCGATCCCCACGTGCTCGAGGAGCACGGCATTCCGGAGGACGTGGCGATCGCCTCGCTGCCTTCGAAAACTGCGGCACCTGCCGAGACGCCGAGCGTGGAAGCCGCCGTCCCGCCGCCGCCGGCGGCAGATGGCGAGAGCACGGCGCACGGCGGCGCAGGGACGGCCCCGGACGAAGGGCCGGCGCATCCGCCGGAGAACCTGCACATTTTCTTCGGCATCTACTTCGCGCTGACCGGTTTGCACGGCCTTCACGTGATCGCTGGCATGGGGGTCATCGGTTGGATCCTCAAGCGAGCCGTCCGCGGTGACTTCGGCCCGGAGTATTTCACACCGGTGGACATGGTCGGGCTCTACTGGCACCTGGTGGACCTGATCTGGATCTTCCTCTTCCCGCTGCTGTATCTGATCAGCTAGTCGAGGCCTGACGATGTCGAAACACGATGCTTCCCCTCACGTGGTCCCGGTCAAAATGCTGCTGGCGGTTTGGGGCGCTCTGGTCGTCCTGACCGTGGTGACCGTCACGGTGGCCCAGTTCGACTTCGGTGAGCTGAACATCATCGTCGCGATGGCCATCGCGGCGGTCAAGGGTTCGCTGGTGGTGCTCTACTTCATGCACATGCGCTGGGAACGACCGTTCAACGCGATCGTCTTCATCGCGTCGCTCGTTTTCCTCGCGCTGTTGATCGGTTTCACCTTGCTCGACAGCACGATGTACCAGCCGCAGATGATTCCCCACTACGCTCCGGCGATTCATCCGCAGTGAGTCTTCTCGGGCGCTTCGGCCGAGTCGGGCGATGGTTCGACGGCCCCGCGCTCGCCGGCACGGGCAAAGGCAGGCTGGGACTGGCCCTTTTTCTGGTCTCGTTGGGGGCGATGTTCCTTGCCGCGATGGTGGCCTTCGTGTCGATCCGGCTGGAGGCGGGGAATCGCTGGCCACCGCCGGGGGCGCCGCAGATTCCGCGGACGATCTGGCTGAGCACGCTGCTGGTCGTAGGAACGAGTGTCGTGATGGCCGCGGCGCTGACCGCGGTGCGCCGCGATCTCGGCCATGCTCGTCTGGCATTCCGACTGGGGATGGCCCTGGTGCTCGCCGTGGCCTTCCTCGGCACTCAGACCGCGGTCTGGATCCAGTTGCAGCTTGCCGGCGGCGGCGTGCGCTCGAGTGTCTACGGTTTCACGTTCAACGTCTTTACCGCGCTTCACGCGGTTCACGTGCTCGGCGGTATCGTGCCGCTGGCTTTCGTCCTGTGGCGGGCCCGTCGTGGGGCTTACGATGCACGGCGTCACGGTGCGGTGGCCTACACCGCGACCTACTGGCACTTCCTCAGCGGCGTGTGGCTGCTGCTGTTTGCGCTGATGGTGCTGTGGTAGCGCTGGCGGCCGAGCGCCGGGGGTGGAAAGCGTTCCAGGCGAAATAGAAGGCGTGGACGACACCGATTCCTGCGTCCGGTTCGAGTTCCTCGACCAACACGGTGCCGGGGTCGGCATCCCAGCGGGCGCTGATCTGCCGGTCGCGGAACGAGAGCGACAATCTCCCATCGTCCGCCGCCAGGGAGGCCAGCTCGCTGTGGGTCCAGACCCGGGTCCGTTCGCCATCGACCAGCGCCAGCACGCGTTGTTTGCGCTGCTGTTCGGGTGCCGGCAGGGGGCGGACGGGAAAGCGCAGGCGCTCGTCGCCGAAATAGGGGGCGTAGGGGTCGCGTTTGTACAACCGCCGGAGGCCGGGATCGGGATCGAGTACCGTAGTCTCGGGGTGGGCCGCTCGCCACGCGTCCCAGCGGGCGAGGCTCGCGGGCAGCACCTTCAATTCACGTCCGGCACGCGGGCCACTGACCGCCCGGAACAGAAGTTGGCTCCACAAGCTGCACCGAGAGCGCTCGGGCCGAGTGTCGTAGGCCAGCAGATTCGAGTTGTAGAGCAATCCGCTGAAGGCCAGGCGCAGGGTTTCGCCCTCCAGGCGGCGATCGAAGACCACGGCGGCATCACACAGCGGGTTGTAGGTCACCGCCACGGGAATCCCGCCCAGTGTGTCGTTGGCGATCTCGTGCCAGTTGAGCACACGCAGCGGATAGGCGCGGGCCTGGCCGCCCCAGGCAATGCCGATCACCCGGTCGGAGCCGACCAGGTACTTGCCCCGGTGCTCGGCATTCCACGCGTCGGCGTCGGCTGGAGCGAAGTGGGGCGGATTGTCGAGGGCCCGCAGGCCGTCGGGCGGCTGGCCCGAGGCGGCCAGCAAGCTTCGGTCGAGTCGAAACGCGGAGAGGTCGAAGCCGTGGGCGGCAATGTCCAGGCCCTCTCCGGCGGGGTGGTGTCGAGGATGGAGTAGACGCGGACCACCGAGAAAGGCAGCGGTGGCCAGGGCTGCGGCCAGCAGGCCGAGTACCGGCCACAGAGCTGAACGCAGGCCGGCGCCCATCGCTTCAGCGGGCGAGCTGAACAGCGGCGCTGCGGGAGGCCGGCGTGGGAGGCGAGTGGGGAGCTGCATCAGCGATCATCAATCCGAGCAGCAGCGGCAAGTAGGCCAGCGAAGCCCAGAAGACGTGCCGGGCTGCCCGATCGGTGCGCCGACGGAGCAGCCTCAGGCTGCGTTCGATCATCACTCCGCCGAGGAGCACCGCTCCCACGGCGTAGATCCAGCCCGCCATGCCCGCCGCCGAAGCGGCCAGACCCACCGGCACCAGGGCCAGGGAATAGAGCAGGGCCATCGAGCAGGTCACCGTCCCGCTCGGATCGCTGATCGGCAACATGCGGTAGCCGCCGCGGATGTAGTCTTCGCGGTATAGCCAGGCCAGGGCCAGGAAGTGGGGCACCTGCCAGACAA
>JALTMS010000444.1 GCA_027001345.1 Acidobacteriota bacterium
CTTTCTCGCCACGTCATTGCCCTCGACCGTCAGGGGCGTGCCAGGCTCTACCACACGGTCACCGGCCAGAGTCTGCCGGCCGATGCCGACGAGACGACTCTCGGGCAGGCTCTTTTTCTGGCGGGCCAAGAGGAGCCGGCCCTGCTCGAGCGGCTGTTTCGGCCCCGGCGCACGCTGGTGCTGACTCTGATCGTCACCTGGGAATGCAACCTGCGCTGCAACCACTGCACCGTGCTCGACAAGCTGGTGCCCGAAGCGCGGCATGCCATCGATCCCTCGCGGCTCGCGGATTTCGTTCGCCGCTTCCGGCAGGCCCGTCCCGAGATCGAAGCTCTCAAGCTGACCTTCCTCGGCGGAGAACCCCTGTTGCGCCCGGATCTGTGCCTCGAGACCCTCGCGCACCTGGGCGAGGTGGTCGACGAGATCCACTGCGATGCCACGACCAACCTGGCCATGCCACTCGAGCCGGCGCACTTCGAGGTGATCCGGGCGTGTGACGACCTGGTGGTCAGCCTCGACGGTCTGGAAGCCGAGCACAATGCCCAGCGCCATCCCTTCCGAGACGGATTCAACCCCTTCGAGAGAACGCTGGGCAATCTCGGCCGACTGGCCGAACATGGGCTGATCGAAAAGGTGCTCGTGCAGGGGGCGATTCGCGACGAATTCGCCAGCGTCGAGCTGTTCCAGAGCTTCCAGCGCCGGCTGATGGCCCTCGGCGTACCCTGGAAGCGCATCGTTTTCGAGACGATTCATCCCACGCGGCTCAAACCTCGGCCTCAGCGAACCTACCTGGCGACCTTGCGGACGCCTCGCCTACGGATGGACCCCTGCTGCAAGTATCGGGGGGGCTACAAGCTGATCGTCAACGACGACGGCACGCTGTACTCCGACTACTACGACTGGGTACCTCTCGGCCGGCTGGACGACGATGTTCAGGCCACGCTCGCCCGACATCGGAAAATGGTGATCGACACGATGCCTCTGCTACACGACGAAGGTTGTCGCCACTGTCCCGTCGTGGGCTACTGCTGGGGCGGCTGTACCAACGCCCACGAGTTGAGCCGCGAGCCCAGTCGCCATTGCGATCAGCGGCGCTTGATCGAGCGGATTCGCGAGCTGGCCGCAGAGGACCGACTCCCGGCTCTGCCGACGAGCGATAGCTGTACGTCGACCTGAGCGCCTCATCCACCGAGCGCTTCGAGAACACACCGTGCCCAGGCCCCGGCTTCGGGCTGCTCGGATCGCCTCGGGCCTGCCACGTTCAGACGCCGGATGTGGTTGCTCTCGACCCAATCCAGTATCTCTCTCGCAGCGCGAGCGACACCCCACTCCCGTGGCACGATCAGCAACGGACGCCCCGCATCACGGGCCAGCGCCGCGGTCAGGGCGCTACCGGCTTCGAGATGGGGGTCGATACAAAAGATCACCGTGCCGTCGCTGTCTCGTACGTTCAGCGCGGTGCGTTCGGCCGGATCCGTGGAG
Organism: Acidobacteriota bacterium; assembly: GCA_027001345.1. Taxonomy (GTDB): domain Bacteria; phylum Acidobacteriota; class Polarisedimenticolia; order J045; family J045; genus JALTMS01. The sequence continues at coordinate 1,483 of JALTMS010000444.1, forward strand.
GCCGTCTCACGCAGGCGGTAGCGGATGGGTAGTCGACCATCTTCTGCCCAGCGCCCGGCGGGACACCAGCCCTCGTGAGGAACGTGATGCTCGAGTGCCCAGTCCAGAGCCGCCCGATCGACACCTGTCTGGCCCCCTGAAACGATGGTCAGTCCCGAGATCATGGCCAGCGCCCTCCAGCTCGAGATGCGGATGCACGATGGGGGTTTGTCGATAGAATAGCTGATCATCGATTCCGCACCGGTCCGCTCACGTGGAGGTCGCACCGTGACACGCCTGCTTGCCCCCCTCATCGCCGCCGCTCTTCTCGTCGTTCCCGCCAGCCTGGCGGGCAAAACTCATCACGAAAAGAAGAAGACCGACGAAGCACAAGACGAGATTCTCACGGCGGCCACCTTTGCCGGGCTCTCGCTGCGCGGTATCGGACCGGCACTGACCTCGGGCCGTATCAGCGACGTGGCAGTCGACCCCACCGATCCGAGCCGCTACTTCGTCGCCGCCGCCTCCGGCGGGGTCTGGAAGACCGACAACGCCGGCACGACCTTCGAGCCGATCTTCGACGATCAGGGCTCCTATTCCATCGGAGCGGTGGCCATCGCTCCGGGGCATCCACTGGTCGTATGGGTCGGTACCGGTGAGAACAACAGCCAGCGGAGCGTCGGCTACGGCGATGGGGTCTACAAGAGCATCGACGGAGGCAAGACCTTCGAGCGGATGGGTCTCGAGCATTCCGAGCACATCGGCAAGATCCTGATCGATCCGAGAGATCCCCAGCGTGTGCTCGTCGCAGCTCAGGGACCGCTGTGGAAGGCCGGCGGCGATCGCGGCCTCTACCTGACCGAAGACGGCGGGCAAACCTGGCAGAAGATTCTCGAAATCAGTGACGACACCGGTGTCAGCGACCTGGTGGCTGATCCACGCGATTTCGACGTGCTCTACGCCACGGCCTACCAGCGCCGTCGGCGCACCTGGACTCTGATCGACGGCGGGCCTGAATCGGCGATCTACAAGTCCACCGACGGCGGAGCCAACTGGCAACGTCTCGAAAGCGGTTTGCCGACGACCGAGATGGGGCGCATCGGTCTGGCCATCGCCCCCAGTCAGCCCGATCGTATCTACGCCATCATCGAGGCCGCAGGCGAAGATGCGGGCTTCTACCGCTCCGATGACGGCGGCAACAACTGGAGCAAGCGCTCGGGCTACATCTCGTCCTCCCCCCAGTACTACCAGGAGATCGTCGTCGATCCCGTCGATCCGGATCGGGTCTATTCCCTCGACACCTGGATGATGGTCACCGAAGACGGCGGATTGAATTTCCGCAAGGTCGGCGAGAAGGCCAAGCACGTCGACAACCACGCGCTGTGGATCGACCCCGACGACACCCGTCACCTGCTCGCCGGCTGCGATGGCGGCGTCTACGAGAGCTTCGACCGCGGGGCAACCTGGCTGTTCAAGGCCAATCTTCCCGTGACCCAGTTCTACAAGGTAACCGCCGACAATGACTTTCCGTTCTACAACGTCTACGGCGGCACCCAGGACAACGCGACCCTCGGCGGGCCCTCCCGAAACACCAGTCGCAACGGCATCACCAATGCCGACTGGTTCGTCACGGTCTTCGGCGACGGCTTCAAGACAGTGGTCGATCCGCAGGATCCCGCGATCGTCTATTCCCAGTGGCAGTACGGTGGGCTGGTGCGTTTCGACCGACGCAGCGGAGAGATCGTCGACATCCAGCCACAACCCGGCAAGGGCGAACCGGCCCTGAGGTGGAACTGGAGTTCGGCTCTGATCCTCAGCCCTCACTCGTCGACCCGGCTCTACTTCGGCGCCAACCGGCTGTACCGCAGTGACGATCGGGGTGACAACTGGAAGCCGATCAGTCCCGACCTGACCCGCCAGGTCGATCGGAACCAGCTCGAAATCATGGGCCGCATCTGGTCCATCGACGCGGTGGCCAAGAATATGTCCACCTCGTTCTATGGGACGATCGTCTCTCTCAGCGAATCGCCGCTGGTCGAAGGGCTGATCTATGCTGGAACCGACGACGGGTTGCTGCAGATCACCGAAGACGGTGGATCTTCATGGCGCAAGGTGGAAGAGATCCCGGGCTGCCCGTCGATGGCCTATGTCAGCCGCCTGGAAGCCGGCGTCCACGATGCCGACACC
>JALTMS010000445.1 GCA_027001345.1 Acidobacteriota bacterium
GGTCATGATTCGAGCCGGCGCGTGGGGCGGGGGCCTGCTGAGCGTGGGGCTGCTCTTCGTCGCCCCGGCGTGGTCGACTTGCATCGATCGGGCCTGCACGGTGGTGGTCGAGGCGAGCCGGGGCGTGGACCCCACCGTGGACTATGGATCGCTGGTGTTCTTCGGCCCCTGGGACGATCGGAACTATCAGCTTCACAGGGAGGACTTGTCGCTGCTGGCTGCGGACGAGGCGGCGATTCGCGAGCCGTTGCCGGCGTTCTTCCGGGTGGCCCTGCGACGGGCACGGCCGGAACTGGCGCGGGCTGCGGCCCGCTACCCGCTGCACGGCTTGAACGTCTTCCGCCAGCGCTTCGGCGGCTACCTGGTGGAGGGCCGCCACTACCGCCGGGCAACTCGTCACGGAGGGCGGTACTGGGTCGATCTGAGCCGGATGGTCGAGGACGGTAACGCGCCGAAGGACGATGGCCTGGCTTCGGGAGACGTACGGGTCACCGATCCGAACAGCGCTTCAGAGGCTGCGATTGCCATCTCGCCGATCGACACTCGCTACCTCGTGGCCGGTTCCATCGGGCCCGACGACCAGGTGCGAATGCACTACTCGACCGACGGCGGCGGGATCTGGACCCAGAGCGACCTGCCGTTGGGGGCGACCTGCTGCGATCCTTCCGTCGAGTGGTCCGCCGACGGGACGTTGGCCTATGCGACTGCCCTGGCCCACTGCGGGCTGTCGACCTGCGATCTACTCTTCTACCGTTCGGCGGACGGCGGCGCGAGCTGGAGCGATCTGGAGAGCGACTCCCCCGGCAACCCGATCCGCACGATTTCCCAACTTGCCGACCGTGAGTTCATGCATGTCGATCGCCATGACGGGTCCCCCTACAGGGACAGCATCTACCTGACCTTTCACGAGGCCAATGTGCTGCACTTTGCCCGTTCCAGCGATTTCGGCAACGACTGGTCGGGGGTGGCGTTCTCCAGCGCGGATGAGGAACTCGGCGTTGCCGGCGACATCACCACCGACCGGGCCGGCCGGATCTATTTCGCCTGGCCGGCCTACATCAGCCGCACGATTCGCCTGCGCACTTCCGACGATGGCGGCGTGAGCTTTTCGGACTCTTCGGTAGTGGCCACGACACAGGCGGCCTACTCCTTTCCGCTGCCGTCTCAGGAAATCCGTGAAGTCGGGATCTACCTGTCGGCGGCGGCCGACCTGAGCGATGGCCCCTATGCCGGCAGCATCTACCTGGCCTGGAGCGACACCCTCGCGCCGTCGGTGGGGGACCCGGCGCAGAACCACGCTCGGGTGCGCGTGGCCTTTTCGCGGGACGGTGGTGCAAGCTGGGCGATCACCACGCCCCACGAGACCGACGATGCGATGCAGGTCGATCGATGGCAGCCGTCGATCGCCGTCGGTGGGGACGGCACGGTGCACGTCGTGTTCTACGACACGCGGCAGACCGCCGATCACAGTGGCGTGGATCTCTACTATGCCTTCTCCACCGATGGCGGGACGAGCTGGTCGGCGCCCCGGCGCGTGACGACCACCACCTCGCCGAACATCGAGGATGTCTTCGAATTCGGCGATTACGCCGGTGCCGATTTCGAGCGGGGCGAGTTGATGGCGATCTACACAGACAACCGCAACGAGAACGCAGGCAGTGGGGATTCAGTGGATATCTACGCCTCGGGCATCACGCCGGGGGGTGCGCTTCGTGCGCCGGGTGCGATTCCAGGTGGCCGGGGAGTTCCCGGTGCGCCCCTGACCGTGGCCAAGGTCGAGGGCAGTGCAGATCTGTCGCTGCAATGGGAGACGGTATGCGGTGCCGGCAGCGACTACGCGATCTACGAGGGCCGTCTCGGCCAGTGGGCCAGCAAGTTGCCCGTGCAGTGCTCTACCGGGGGAAGCACCTCAGCGACGATCACTCCCGCACCCTCCGGCCGCTTCTACCTGGTCGTGGCGCGTAACGCTGACGAGGAGGGCTCCTACGGTCAGGCCAGTGATCGGAGCGAACGCCGTCCCGACCCCGGAGCCTGTCTCGTGCAACGTCTCGGCGGATGTCCGTAGGGCTGGCGGAGAACCTCTAGACAGACGAACTCAGCGGTCCCCTTCCTGAGCCACGATTTCCACCGGCCAATGCTCACTTTTGCCATGTTTGCGTCTGGTTGTGCGCGAGATGTCGGGAAGCGCTACCAGTGTCTTTGCAAGCAAGTAGGCGAGAAACCTTCGGCACAGCCGGGTCCTGCCACCGGATAGGGGAAATTCCTGCTCCAAGCCGGGGATTTCCTGATGGGGGCCTTGGGTGTGCGGGCGTACAACTTCGGACAGTCGGGGCTCGTGGGGAGTTCCGAGGTGTCCGTATCGTCATTTCGTGAGCGGGAGGAAACAGTGATGAGCGTTCTTCGCGGTTCTGTGCTGCCGGTCCTGGTGGGCCTGGTGGCTGTGATCATGATTACGCCGGCAATGGCCCAGCAGGTGGAATTCACGCCTCTGGGCGTGGAATGTGGTCCGGCATTCTTCCCGGTCGCCTGCGTCGTCGACATGTCCGGTGACGGCAGCACGATCCTCTACCGCAGGGCGATCTGGACCGCCGATGGGGGCATGCAGCCCATCGGAGGACCGGCCGGCGGGTTCGAGGTACGGGCCCTGTCCGACGACGGCTCCACCGTGGTGGGCAACGTCTACGTCGCCGATTCTCCCCTCGGGCCCCACGTGGAGGCTGCGATCTGGCTCGGCGGCGATCAGTGGCAGGCCCTCGGTGGGCTCGAAGGTGCGACGCCCTGCGGGACCAGCTTCACCTCTGCCTATGACGTGACGGGCGATGGCAGCAAGGTGGTGGGCCTGGCCTGGCTGTCGTGCACGGGAGCGCACGCTTTCGAGTGGACCGAGGAAGGGGGCATGGTAGACCTGGGCTCGATCGTCGAGGGTCGCTCGTCGCGGGCAAATGCGGTCTCGGCGGACGGATCGATGATCGTCGGCTGGAGCGACACCACTTTCGGCAGCCGCAGGGCAGCCTACTGGGATGCCGGTGCGCCCGCCGCGTGGTTCGAGGGCGAGGGCTCACCGATCTTCGTCGGTGCCGCGCAGAACACCAACTCCGACGGCAGTGTGATCGTCGGCGGCAACTGGGCCGACAACAGCGATCCCCTCGATCCGGCGGCCCGGCGTTTCGAACCGTGGATGTGGACTGCCGACAGTGGTGTGGTTCCCCTCGGTACGGCCAAGGGACTGCGTGGTGACGTGGTCGATGGTCAGCACTTCGCGCTGGATGTCAGCGACGCCGGCGACGCGGTCGTCGGCCAGGTCACGCTCTTCCAGCTCGGTGAGCAGTGGGCTTTCCTCTGGACCGCTGGCGGCGGCATGTCGATGCTCCAGGACTACGTCCGCGAGCACAGTGACCCGGCCACCGCGGCCCAGATCTGCACCGCCGAGCGTGGCCCGTACCAGCCCTGTTCGGAGTGGGACTTCTGGAACACTTCGGCCATCTCCAACGATGGCAAGATCATCGTCGGCACGGGTCGGAACCCCGACGGCAACCTGGAAGCCTTCAAGGTCACCCTGCCCTGACGCGGCGGTCCCCCGTTCAGTGATCGTTCGCACCGGGAGCGTTCGAGGACGCTCCCGGTGCGGTGCTCGCTCGATACGCA
>JALTMS010000446.1 GCA_027001345.1 Acidobacteriota bacterium
CGGGCGGGACACCGGAGTCGGCCGGCGAGGCGGCAGAGTATGTGGACCCGCTGGACGTGGAGGACATCGCCCGCGGCATCCGTGCCGTCCTGGACGACCCTGCATTGCGGCGGGACCTCGTAGAGAGAGGCAGGCAGAATATACGGCGCTTTTCGTGGCCGCAGACAGCAAGAAGGAGTCTGGAGGCGCTGCGCAGTGCCGCAACGCAGTAGTGCCAGGATGCAAACGCAGCGCAGGATCCAGGATCATTCGCCAGCGCGGAATCGGCAGGGGGCATGCAATGTGTGAGAAAGTGGCGGCACGAAAACTGCCGAGGGCCAAGGCGGTCGTCAGAGAGGATTACCTGATCGACGCCTGCCGGCATCGTCGGGCGCTGCACGTAGGATGTGCCGATGCGCCCTTCACCAGACGAAAACATGAAGACGGTACCCTGCTGCACGGGAAACTGGCAGGAGTGGCATCGGAGCTGGTGGGAATTGACTGCGATGAGGACGCGCTGGTGTGGCTCGGTGAGCACGGCGTGCACGACCTCTTTCTTCGAAACGCATCGGAGATAGGTGGATTGCTGCAGGAGACGGGTTTCCGGCCGGAGGTGATCGTTGCCGGCGAAGTGTTGGAGCATTTGCTGGAGCCCTTGCAGTTCTTGAACGGGATCTCGTCGGTTATGGATCGTGGCACGAAGCTGGTGCTGAGCGTTCCGAACGCCTTTGCGGCCACCTCGGTGGCTTATGTCTGGTTGCGGAAGGAGAAGGTGCATCCGGAGCACGTGGCCTACTACAGCTACTTTACGATCAGGGAGCTCCTGCGGCGAACCGGGTTCGAGGTGGTGGATCAGCACCCGTACGTCCATCCTCCTGGAAATGCAAGGGAGATGCTGTTCAGCGGAGTCGTGCGGCTTCTCAGTCTGGGCAACCCGCACTTTTCCGATGGCTACGTGCTATCGGCGGTGCGCGCGGCTCGTGGCTGACACCTGCGACGGAAGCGGCTGCGGCAGACCGCCCCTCCTGCCTTGCCGGCTATCGGCTACCACCGCGGCGGATGTAGAGGGAACGTAGCAGCAGGGCGGCACCGGGAGAGAGACCCAGAAGTTCTGTGGCGCGCGCATAGAGCGCAAGCGCCAGCGCTTCGCTCGCGCTCAGGCCTGCAAGTGCGAACAATGCTACGAAGAGTGCCTCGGCGAGGCCGAAACCTCCGATCGTAACCGGGATCATGCTGAGCAGCGCAATGATCGGGGTGATGGCCAGGAAATAGACAAAGTGGATTTCCAGGCCGAGGGCCAGGGCGCACGTATAGGTCGCGAGAACCGGCAGCAACCTCTCTACGAGCGACCACAGGAAGAATTTCCAGAGCAGGGCCTTGGATCTCCCGAGGCTTTGGTAATCCCTCACGCAGTCGGAGAGAGCCTGACTGATGCGGAATCGCCTGTGACGGCGCAGCAGCGGGTCGATGGCGGCGGCGGCGAGGGGATGAGTGGAAAGCCAGAGAGCGGCCAGGGTGGCGATCGTGATGGCTGCGGCGAGAGCGAAGAAGAGCTGGAATTGCTTGTTTCCCTCTACGACAAGAAACGCGAGTGCGAGCGAGGCGACGACGGTGAGCGCCAGCATGCCCAGCAGGCGCTCCATCATGATCGTTGCAGCGACGCCACCGGAGTTCCGTACCGAGACACTGGTGTGGACCAGGCGCACCGCATCGCCACCCACACCAGCAGGCAGGAACAGGCCGGCGAACCCCGCAACCAGGTACAGGTAGAATGCACGACCGTTGGAGATGGAGATGCCCCTGGCCCGCAGGAGCAGGGCCCATTTGTACGCCATCAGATAGCGGTCGGTGATCACCAGCGCCAGAATGAGGGGCAGCAGGCGAAGGTCGCTATTGGCCAGTTCCTGCAGCACGGAGCCGGGATCGGCCCACCACAAGAGCGCGGCGAGAATTGCCAGGGCGATTGCGAGGCGGAGAGCGGTCTTGCGCCGGCGTCTCCCGTGGGCGTCAGGGTCAGGGATCGGATTGCTGGGCAGGCTCGGATCCGCGGCAGGCATCGGGGCAGGGGCCGGAAGGGTGGCGTAGAGTATAGCAAGAACCTCGGGCCGGGGATTCTGTTCCCGCCATCCGCGCCACATCGGTGGCCGCGTGCCCTGGACTGTGTCCATGCTCGCGCCGCCGGTCGTGCCGGTGGGTGCTGGGGGGCGGCGCTGCAGCGCGGGCGCTCGGGACGGCGCGGCAGTGTCAGCCTGGCGGGATCACCTGCGCCTGAGGATTCCCCGGAGCGGAAGGCGCCGCCAGGTCTGCGGACAATCGGAGAACCCAATCCCCGTTGTCGGGGGCAATGAAGGTGACCGTATTCCCGCCGTCGACGGCGGGCTGGTCGACCTGGGACCCATCCTTGGGGCTGTGCCAGGAGACCTGATAGCGGGCGGTGCTGGCGGAGAGATCGAGGGCCACGGACCCGCCGTTCTCGAGGTGGACGAGGTAGGACTCCCCGGGACTGGCGAGACACAGGCCACGATCGACCAGGTCCTGCCGCGGTTCGAGCCTGGACCATGGGACCGTGTCGAAGAAGGAATGGAGGTAGGCGTACATCCGGCTGTCGGGGGTATCGAGGTCCGTGCCCCAGGACTCATAGACGGGAAAGCCCCCGCGCATCCGGATCTTCCAGGCCAGGATCCGCCGCTCGTCCTCGGTGGCGGTGCAGTAGACGGGATCGTCGCACTGGTCGTAGCCGCCGTACTCGGCCTGGATGACCGGCTTGTCGAAGCCCCAGGCGTCGGCGACGGACAGGTCGGGACGGTCGTAGTCCTGGATGATGATGTAGTCCACCCAGGCGGCACCCTGGACCCCGGTCCGGTTGGTCGTGTGCACCGACGTGGGATGGCCATAGGGATCGTGGCGTTCGGTCAGATCTCCCCAGTCCTCGAGAACGGCGTCACTGCCCCATTCCATCCCCTCCCCGAACAGGTTCCAGGTCACGTTGTACGCCGCATAACGGGCGATCACGTACCGCAACAGCCGCTTGCCCCGCTCGGTGGTCCAGCCGCTCGGCAGCGTGTCGGGCCACACGACCCCGAACTGCGGAATCAGGCCCCGGGACAGCGCATAGGCCACGCGGTCGTCGGCGGCCTGGAAGTAGGCCGGGTTGAGGGGGTTCGCAAGATCCATGTTCGCGAAGGGCTGGCCACCCTCGTTTTCCTGGGTACCGTTGCGGATTCCCCACTTGGTGAGGATCATGCCCCAGTTCATGGCGGTGAAGCCCTGGGCCACGCGCGCGTCCACCATCTGCTGGAACGTGCCGTCGTCGAACCAGCCGCCGTAGCCGTACAGTCCGCCCCCCTTCTTCGCGGCATGCACGTTCATCGAGGTGGGCCGCATGGGGAAGGGGCTGCCGTCGCTCCAGACGAAGAGGTGTGGCCGGCCCGGGTCGGTGCCTATGAAGCCGCGGCTTCCCGAGGCGACTGCAGTGAAGCTGCCTTTCTGCCCGTCCAGGCCGGGATCGGCAGAGCTGGTGGAATAGGTCCAGGTGCCCGGTTCCGTGGGTGCCATGCGAAGCTTCCAGGTGCTGCCCCCGTCCCAGAAGCCGTCGATGGTGATCGTCTGCGCCGAGGGCCCGGTGAAGGTGCCCACGACGAAACCGGGGCTGGTGTT
>JALTMS010000447.1:0-590 GCA_027001345.1 Acidobacteriota bacterium
CTTGTGATGTGCCGGCACGGGGACTCCGCCGAGGGCACCCAGTTCGCCAAGAGCGATTGCGACGACGTGTTGTGGCAGAAGCTATCGGCAGCCATGCCTTAGAGCTGTCGGGGGCCTCCTCCGCAAGGTACCGAGGAAGGCCAAGGCGTCCTGCACATCTGGCTCGGCCACGACCACACGCGCAAATGCGGAAACGATCGTGCGTCCCGCTCGAAGCCCGCGGCTTCCGCCGGCCGGATTGCCGAAGGCCGGCTTCCGTACCAGCTCTGTGCTGGCTGAACCGACGCAAGGACGGCGGCCACGCACTCACTGCATGGTGATTATCTCGACCAGTGAAAGTTCGTCTTTCACTTCGACCTGGATTCCGTCCTGGGAAGTCGTTGTCCGAGGCCGGGTGCCGGCCGCAAGTTCGGCAGGCCCGTACACTCTTGCCTCGGACACGCCACACAGTCTCACCGCGGCCTGCGGACACTCCGAGCAGGTCCAACCCGCCCAGAACAGTCTTCCGCCGCTTTCGAACGTAACGGAATGAAGTCCCTCCGCCGTTGCCGCGACGGGTAACGGCTGCGCGCTCGTCAAACGGTGTCCGA
>JALTMS010000447.1:600-3631 GCA_027001345.1 Acidobacteriota bacterium
TGCTCGGAGTGTCCGACCAGCCCGAGAAAGCCCTTCAGCACGAAGAAGGATTGCTTTTTTTCGCCGGGACGGCCGGGCGCGTCCGGCGCGTACAAAAGGCCGTAGTGCTTGTCTCGTCCCTCGGCCCAGTCTCTCGGAAAGTCGGCCAGCGTGAATATGTACGCTCCATCGTAGCCGGTGGCGGCCAGCAAAAGAAGGCGCCTGAGGATATAGTCGCCTTGTTGAAGGCTGCCTGACAAAAAGGGCTGTTCCTCGACCTCGGGCCCGGTGTATGTGGACCATCCGAACTCGGTGGCGTACACTTCCCCGACGCCCCACGCCCGCAGCAACGCGTTGCGTTCGAGGGCCTTTTTCACGAAGTCGTATGGATCTCCGTCCCCCTCGTTCCCTTCGGGGCGGTGGAAATAGGGATGGTGGGCTACGGCGTCGGCGTACTCGAGGGCTCCGGCGTCGTGGAGCATATCGAGCATGTACGGAGAGTCAGGAAATCTCAGCGGATGCATTTCCGAAAAGTAGGCCATGCCGGCCGTGATGACGCGCAGTTCCGGCTTGTACCGTTTCAACCCTTCGTAGGTCGTCACCAGAAGCCGGGCGTAGAGATCGACCTCGGTTTTTTCCACATCCGGAGGCGCCCAGAAGGCTGGCGAATTGGGTTCGTTCCACACGGAGAAAATTCTCACCACGTCCTTGTACCTGTCCACCAGCGCCGCCGCCCGCTCCAGGTACAGGTTGAAATCCCTCGGGGGATAGGCGTCGCTCGGGACGAGCCCGTAAAACGGCGCAGAGGTGGTCTCCGTGCTCTGCCATTCGGGTGTCGAGTGGAAGTAGAGCAGAACCTCCATACCGGCATCGCCCGCCAGGGACATGAACCCGTCCATCCTCGACACGTATTCCGCGAAAAAGGAATCCGGTTGGGGTTCGAGTATGTTCCAGTGCACGGGCACGCGCAGCTTGCGCAAACCGATTTCCTCCACGGCACCGATGAATGCGGCGTAGTTTTCCAGCGCATCGCCCGGATGGTACATCTGGGGCATGAGGTTGATTCCCAGGTATTGCCGCAAATCGATTTCACGCCCTATGGCAAGTTGTTCGCCGGTGGCAGATGGGACGCAGTTTTCCCGCTCGTCCTGCGGGCCGGCATCGAGGGCCGATTCCGCATCCGTCATGTCGTATCCCGGCCCGGTGTCGCCGTCCGAAAGAACCCCGGCATCTCGATCCGAGTGCATGCTCCCTTCCGCCACAAACTCGGATGCGTCCTTTTCCGCTGCTCCGCCGGAACAAGCCGCCGGAAGCGACACCGCCGCCATCGCAACGGCCAAGACGCACCGTGAAGCCAAGCGATGTTTTTCCTTCGTATGCAACCCTTGCCTTCTCCGTGTCGTGTCGAACCCTTACATCATCATTGTATCCGAACGCTGCATTCAGGCAACGCCAGGGTGGGTCGAGGCATCTGCGACGCCTCTCGACCGTGTGACAAGCGGCTTTGCGCAAAAGGGTCACGAATTGCACGTCGGGGCACGCTGCAACTTGCCCATACCCCGACGGTTGCAAGCGAAGGGGTTTTCCCATAGTCTACACTCATGCAAACCACGACTCTTCTGGCCATCTCCTTTCTCTGGCTCGCCGGTTGCTCGGCATCGAGAGCCGAACCCGCAGCACCCGCCGCCGCTCGACCGCGGGCCTCTCGAACAGAAACGCCTCCGGCACGGAACGACGGCACGAAATCGCCTGTTCTTGTCGTCGATGAGGCAAGCGGTCTCGGGCTGTTCCGCGACGAACAGCTACGGGCGGCCGAGTTGCTTGCGGCCTGGGCGAAAGGCAAGGGATGGAAAGTGGTGGAACCGCGCCGCGCGGCCCGAATCATCGGCCGGGCCAGGGCCGGCCTCCATCCCGTCACCGGCCGGCCGTGCGGCATCCCGCTGGCGCCCTCGAGCGCGATGAAGCGATGGCGAAAAGTCCTGGGTGCGACCGGAGTGCTCATACCTTCCGTCGAGTGCAACACGGACAACGGTTGCCGGCTTCGCGTCTCGATAAGAGAAGGGTTCGACTTCACGGGAAAGCCCATATCCGAGCTGGTTGCACCCTTCGATGCCGGTGCAGCGTGGCCGGATGCGATGGCCCGCGCACTGCCCCTGCTCGGTCCTCCGGAAAAGAACGACGACAAGACGGCGAAAACCATGGGCCTACTAGGTACCCTGAGCACCGGCGCTGGCAACGATGGGATAAGGGCGTTGCCGGAAAGGCTGTCTTTGTTCTGCCGGCCCACGCGTGCGGCCGACGGCGAAAAGGACGTAAAGAAGGCATTGTCGTTCCCCGGCGGCGATGCTGCGCTGCGATCCTGCTTTGCGGAAACAGGCAGCGTCGACCTGCTGGTCGAGACTTCTGCGGATGGGCGCGTGGTTCGCTGCGAATCAATTAACACCGACGACGCTGTATCACGCTGTGCCTGCGCGGCCGTGCTGGAGGACGCCGTCGTTCGCCGGCCCGGCCGCCGGATGCGCCTATACGTCAACGCAAACTACCATCCGGCAGACGTCGTCACGAAGGCCGGTGGGGTGGTTGTGACCGCCTACGTCAACACACGCCTTGTGTTCAAGCATTCTGGTCGCGCCGGATTTGCATTCAAACCGGTGGTGAGCGATCCCGCCATAGCCGACTGGGCCCCCCCGGCCGACAGCGCCGTTGCGAGATGCTTTTCGGACGCCGGCAAGGAACTCGAGATAACGGCAACGGCCGACGTCGTCTTCGACCCCGCTGGAAGAGCCACGTCGGCCAGGGTCGAGCGCACCGCGAGCATGACGAAAGACCAGCAGAAATGCCTCCGCAAGGTGCTGATGAAATCCAGGGCGCCCTGTACCTCCGGCTCGGCCGCGACCGCCCGTGCAAAGGTTGAGGTGAGCGTGCGTCCCGCCGGAAGCCCTCGGCTTCTGCCGGCCGGGCTGCTGAGGGGCCGGTGACGGCCATTGCAACACCAGCGCTCCGAATCCGCGCCCCCGGCCTACCACAGGTACCGGCCGCTTGTTGACCGGCG
>JALTMS010000448.1 GCA_027001345.1 Acidobacteriota bacterium
AATCGATTCCAGCACCACGATCGACGAGTCGACCAGCATGCCGATGCCCAGGGCCAGACCGCCGAGAGACATGATGTTCAGCGAGACGTCGAGCAGGTTCAGCGGTGCGAAGGTGATCGCCAGGGAAACCGGAATGCTCACCGCGATGATCGCCGTCGGCCGCAGGCGGCGGATGAACAGCAGCAGCACCGCCACCGCCAGCAGGCCTCCGAAGAGCGCGGCCTGCTTGACCTCTCGCAGACTGCTCTCGATGAACAGCGAACGGTCGGCGACGACTTTCAGCGCGGCCCCTTCTTCGTCGGCCAGCAGGGCGGCGAGAGTGTTGCCCGGTTGGTCCTCGTCGACGCCGCCCACGGCCTGTCGCACCCGATGAGCCAGATCGACGATGTTGGCGTCGGCTTCCTTGAAGATCTCGATGCGCACGGCGGGCTTGCCGTCGGTGCGGGTGATGATCTCCCGTTCCTTGTGGGAGCGGACCACCCGGCCGAGGTCGCCGACCCGCAACGGAGTGCCGTCGCGCTCGGTGACCACCGTGTCGGCGATCTGCTGGAGGTCGGTGAACTCGCCGAGGGTGCGCACCATGTACTCGGTGCGCCCGTCACGGATCGTACCGCCGGCGAGGTTGATGTTCTCCGCAGCCAGGCGGTCGATCACCTCGGCAGCCGAAATGCGCAGCCGGCGGAGCTGCTCCTCGTCGAGCAGGACCTGGATCTCTTCCTCCAGGCCCCCGCTGACCCGCACCGCCGCCACGCCTCGAATCGGCTCCAGGCTGCGCTTGATGCGCCGGTCGGCCAGCCGGCGCAGGCGCCGCAGCTCGGTTGCGTCCGACGGCCCCTGGCGCGTGGAGGCCAGGCTCAGCTCGAGCACGGCGTCTTCGGAAGGATCGTAGTGCAGGATCAGCGGCCGCTCGGCCTGCACGGGGAGCAGAACCCGATCCAGTTCCTCGAGCACGTCCTGGGTAGCCTCGGCCATGTCGGTCTTCCAGTCGAACTCCAGCACCACGTCGCTGACGCCCGCCCGAGAGATCGAGCTGATCCGGCCCAGACCGCCGATCACCCCCACCGCCTCCTCGATCGGACGGGAGACGTCGCTTTCCACCTCCTGGGGGGCGGCTCCCGGATACTCGGTGCGCACGGTGAGGGTGGGATAGGTCAGTTCGGGCATCAGCCGCAGCGACAGGCGCGAGTAGGACAGGGCGCCGAAGACCACCGCCGCGAGGAAGACCATGGTGATGGCCACCGGGCGCGTGACCAGGTAGCTGTCGGGCCGCGAGGATTCCACCTTCAGGCTCCGGAGGAGGTGGCCGGCACCTCGGTGATCCGAGCGCCCTCCTTGAGGCCGGTCTGTCCGGCGGTCACCAGCCGGTCACCAGCCCGGATGCCGGCTGCGGGCTTGACCGACTCGCGGTCGGCCAGCTCGATTTCGATCTCCACCTTGTGGGCCCGCTGCTGGTCGTCGATACGGAACAACCAGGCGCGGTCGCGGTCGTAGATCACTGCCTGTTTGGGGACCAGCACGGCGTCCTCTTCGACTCGGGTGACCAGGGCCACGTCGACGTACATCCCGGGCCGGAGTCCCGGTTGATCTCCCACCGCGAGAGTCACCTTGGCGGTGCCGGTGGCGGGGTCGATCACCGGCGAGATGCGCTGCACCCGGCCGGAATAGACCGTCTTGCCCAGCGAGCGGGAGCTGATGCGTCCCACCTGGCCGAGAGCCAGGCGCGAGAGGTCCTTTTCGGGGACGAAGATCCGTGCCACCAGGGAGTCGAAGTCGACGATTTCGAACAGCGGCGCACCCGCCTGCACCCGCTCGCCGAGCTGCACCGACCGCTTGGCGATGGTGCCGTCGATCGGTGTGCGGACCGAGGTGTATTCGAGGTCGCGCCGGGCATCGGCCAGCTCGAGTTCGAGCTGCTCGAGTTGGTACCGGGCTTCGCTGAAATCCTGCTCGCTGACGAGTTTTTTCTTCCACAACCGTTCGATACGATCGGTCTCGCGTCGCTGTCTGCGCAACCGGCTCTCGGCCTTGGCCACCGCCGAGCGGGCTTGGCGGTCGTCGAGCTGGACGAGCAGGTCGCCCCGGCGCAGATGGTCGCCCTCTTCCGCCGCGAGCCGGGTGACGATGCCGGTGGCCTGGGAGTAGACCTGCACCTGCCGCTCAGCCTCCAGATTGGCGGTGGCGCGCAGCAGCGCCTCGATGCGCCCACGCCGGGCGACGGCGAGAGTCACCGGCACCGCCTCTTCTTCCTCGGTGCCTTCCTCGGCGACCTGTTCGGCAGCGTTCCGATCGGTGCTCTCTTCCGCGGCCTCCGCATCCTTGCCCGATGTGCAGGCGGTCGCTCCGGCCGCCAACACCAGCAGCAGCAGGAGCAGGAGGGGAACGAGGAATCTGCGGGACAGGAGCATCGCTGGGTCTCCGTCGGCGGGGCGGGCATCGTCGCGCCTTCAAGAACGTCAAACGCAAGAAGGCGACCACTGGTTACGTGCCCGCTGAAAGTGTTGTAACCCGAAGGCGCCGCGCTTCCCATCACTGGCCAGCCCAACGGCATCGGTAACGCCACGACCGGTTCGTCACGCGGCCGAGCAGGTTGTCGTCGGCGTCGCAGCCTGAGCTTGCCATGTGAAGAGCGTGTCGATCAGGGAAAGGCCGATGAGCATCAGATCGACCCCGCGAATCGCGTTTCCGAAATCCGCCCTCGGTCTTCTATCTGCGGAAGGCTTCCCAGAGCCGCTCGAACTCGGCGGCGAAATCACGTACCAGGGGTGGATGGCTGGTGACGATCAAGTTCTCCTGATTGGAGGAGGCGGCGCTCCGGGTCCAGTTGTAAGAGCCGGTCGCCAGGCTCACCCCATCGAAGATCGCGAACTTGTGATGCATCAGCGAGGGGGCGTCGTCGTCTTCGACCGGCAGGGCCCTCAGCTCCGTGTGATGGTGGATCTGCTCCCCTTCGCGGCGTGGCGGCTCCACAGCACCCGGGAGAGGGGGATCCAGACCAGCACGGCCAGGACCGTCAACGCGTTTTGGATCTCCATCAGACCCAGGATCACATTTCCCTTCGCTCCCGGTGGCATCACTCCGAAAGCCATGATGACCCCGACCAGGCACCAGACGACCACGCCGAGCAGAGGTGCGCTCAGCAGCCAACGCATCCACCAGGGATCGCGCTTCGTGATCACGAAGAGGTATCCCGAGAGCGGTTCCATCTCCAACCTCTCTCCATTCGGTGTACCGGAGAGCGAAAATGTCGCGAGAGAACGGCCCACGGGCCTGAGAAGAAAGTAGCAGATGGGCAGGAGTGCCACACTGATTGCGCTGCTGAGGAGAAACGAGACCGAGAGGTGACCAGTACCGAAGAGAGAGACACCTCCACCCCCGCCGAGCCACAACTCCACGAAGGGGCGCGTCCCGATATCGAGTACGATCCAGGCGGGAAGCGTCAGAACCGTGGTGCGGCCTCGGATCAACCGCTTTTCATCGATGGTCGGATTCCACATCACTGGTCTCCCTCGTGGTGCCTGTGGCTTCCTGCGGTACGACAGCTTATCGCAGATACATGCGAGACCCACCGTCGCTACAGCGGGCGTCTTGTCTGCTTTCAGTCCACAGCGGTGGACTGGCCCACGA
>JALTMS010000449.1 GCA_027001345.1 Acidobacteriota bacterium
GTTTCGGAAGATCCGCCGTTACCACCTCGAGGCGGTGGGCCGCCGTCCCACGGGCGAGAAAAAGGTCTCATCGTGAGACCTTTTTGGGCCCCCGCCGGCGTTGCAGCCAGAGGGCCCGGCGAGTGGATCCGGCGGTTGCACAACGACTTGGCCGATTGATCGGCCTTGTTCGAAGAAGTGGCACGCTCTTCGCTTCTATCCGGGCAGGCTTGTGAGACGAGGATTTCAGTGAGGGCCGAGTGGAGACGGGCTCTCGCGCAAGCTTCATACCCCAGGACCTCGACCTGGTCTTGGCACACCAGGCAGCGAGCTTCCTTTTGACTCCCTCCGACCGCTCCCCGGAGGCTCGCTGGTCCCGCCTGATGGCAAGGGGCCGCGCACAGGGCTTCCCCGAATCCCGACCCAACCCTGTCGCGGCCCCGCCACTTTTCTTCCCGATTCAGATCCCCGACTCGACCGATGCCAGGATCCTCTCGCGCCGACGGATCGCCCCGCGCGAGGAGGCCGGACGCAGCAGCCAGCGGCGGACGGTGGCCGGATCCAGGGCCCCCCTTCCACCGGATTCCACCGGCCGGGCCACCTCGCGGGCCAACATCCCATCGAGCCGCTGAGCGTCGGGCGACGGCGCGGGCAGCGGGCGGCCGGCGCCCATGGCCCGGCCCCGCAGGGCGCAGACCAGAAACGAGCCCGCTGCCCGACCGAGACCCACCAGTCCCCGCCCGGAGGCGAGCAGCAGGTTGTCCTCGGCGCTGTACACCGCACCGCGACGCCGGCAGGCCGCCCGCAGCGCGGCAAGCTCTTCGGCCGCTCGCCCCCCTTCCTGCAGACGGCGGCGAAGGCGGGAGGGCTCCCGGATGGAGAAGACCTCCGGATAGAGATCCGCCAGGTAGAGCGCCGGCCCGACGACCAGCCGCCTCGGATCGAGATCCAGGGCGCGGGCCAGGGCGGTGATCACCCCGTGGACCATCAACGGCAGGTCCACCTCTCCCCTCACGACGCTCTGCCGGGCCCAGCGTCGGTAAATCTGGGAGAGGGCCGCCAGCCTCCGGCCCGGCTCCCGCGGGCGCGTGGCCCAGGTCGAGCCCCTCGCTCGCAGCCAGCGTGCCACCGGTGGGGACTCGAACTCGAGGTCCGTCAGTACCCGGCCCACCCGGCAGGAGGACCCCCGGCGCTGGAGCTGGGCAGGCAGGTGTCCGCCAGCCAGGTGGGCCTCGCCGAACACTGCGGCGACGTGGACGTCGCCTCCGGGCTCCGCAACAAGTCGGAGCAGGCGCTCGGCGGCCACCCTGTCCCGCAGGGGCAGGTCCGTCGCCCCTCCCCGAGGTGAGATATCGATCGCCGCCACCCGCGTGTCGGTCCGCCGGGCGACCGCGAGCAACTCCTGGACCGGACGCCAGGGATAGCCCCATTCCTCCCGGTAGCGAATCCGCCGGTGAAACTCCCGCTCGCCGATACGGCCTTCCAGCAGCGCGTCGAGGGCGGCCTGGTCCCGCCGGTAGACCATCTCCAGAGCCAGCACCCGGGGGCCGCGACCGGTCGCGGCCCACTGCTCGAGCACCTCG
The DNA here is from genome assembly GCA_027001345.1 of Acidobacteriota bacterium. GTDB lineage: Bacteria > Acidobacteriota > Polarisedimenticolia > J045 > J045 > JALTMS01. The sequence continues at coordinate 1,563 of JALTMS010000449.1, forward strand.
CCCGCGGTCTCGAGAGCACCGGGCAGCGGATGGTACTCGCCGATCAACACCAGTGGGCAGGCCAGCAGGGAGGGAGGGACGCCCGGGCCGGCGCAGGCGGACCAGCGCAGGTTGTCGGCCTCGTTTTCGAAACGACGAACGTAGCGGGAATCGGCGGCGGGATCGTAGACGCCGAGACGGCGGCGCAGGTGCTCGGCCGAAGCCGAGCTGCGCTTCAGGATGAGGACCCTCCCTTGGGACCGTTCTTGTCTTCTTCCTGCATTTCCTTCATCGCGCCGCGGAAGTTCTTGATACCTTCTCCCAGCCCCTTACCCAGTTCCGGAAGCTTCCGCACGCCGAAGAGCAGGACCAGGATCACCGCGATGATGAGCAGTTCGGGAGCCCCGAGGGGTCCGATCAGCGCCAGAAGAGCGGCGGAGAAAGCCATGGTGTTTCCTCCGAATTGCTGCCGTGATTGGCAAGGCAGCGTGGAGCCCCATTATTCACGATTAACACTCGCTGTCCACGCGCAACACCCGCACCGAGCCCGCCCGGCGGGTCACGCCCCGATCGTCGAGGGCTTCGAGGATCGGAATCGCGTACTTCCGGGTCAGCGAAAAGAGGTTCTTGAACGCTGCCACATCGAGGGTCTTGCGACCGGCGGCCGCCTCCTCGCGCAACACGGCGATCATCGCCTCCCAGGGGCGCCGGGCGATCCAGGCACCGTTACCCAGGCGCACGGCCCGGCCCGTCCGCTCCGCCCAGCCCAGCAGGGGCCGCAGGCGCGCATCCCCCTCTCCGAGCCAGGATGCCTCATCGAGAGCCTCGAGCCCCGCGGCCTCGAGCACCTCGAGGGCGCGGTCGAGGGCCTCGACTTCGGAGGGGGCGGGCTGATCGTCGTGACCCGGCAAACGCACCGCCTCGCGGCTGGCGACGATCTTGCCGGCCCGCATCGCCCGGTCGAGCAGATCTCGCCAGGCTGCGGGACTCAGCGTCGGTGCGCAGGCGGCCCGAAGCTCTTCCGGAGCGGGGCCTGGATCGAGGGGATGGCCAGCGTGGTACGCGGCCAGGCGCTCGACCAGCGCCTCGACCAGCGCCGCCTGTCCATCGGCGGCGAGCAGGTGTTCACCGGCCAGCAGCACCAGCCCCTCGGGCCGGGCAGTGGCCAGCGCGTCCGGATCGACACCCTCGCGCACCAGCGATGCCAGACGGCGGCCCCGGATGCCGGCGGCTTCGACCTGCAGCACCACCCGGCGCTCCGGCTCGGCCCGGGCCAGGGCCCGCACCCGCTCGGCCCACTGCCCCTGGCGACGCCGACGGCGCGGCGGATCGAGTTCCGCGATGCGACCGCCACCGAGGGTGACCAGGGGGCTGTAACGCCGAAGGATGAAGCGATCGCCGGGCAGTGCGGCGAGGGGTTGCTCGATCCGCAACTGCACGGCACCTTGTTCACCGGCGGCCAGTGCCCGGCCCCCCGCCATCCGCACCCGACACAGCAGCTCCGCGGTGCCATGGTGCAACCGCAGACGTTGGCCGTCTTCGATCCCCACCGGCGCCTGTTGGATCACCGAAATCCAGGCATCGACGACCCGGGTGACAACGTCGCGGCCCTCGGGCACCAGCACCATGCCGCGGCGCAGATGCTCGCGGTCGATGCCTTGCAGATTGACGGCGACTCGCTGGTGGGCCTGCACGGCGGAGACGTTGCGGGAGTGGACTTGCAGGCCGCGAATCCGGCAGCGCTGCCCGCCGGGAATCGCCACCAGAGTGCGGCCCGCCTCGAGCCCGCCTCCTTGCAGGGTTCCGGTGACCACCGTGCCGAAGCCGCGGGCGGCGAAGACGCGATCGATCGGCAGCCGCGGCCAGGGTCCCTCTTCTCGCCGGCCCAGATCCGCCGCCTGCTCGGCAAGAGCCCGCCGCAGGTCCTCGACTCCCTCGCCCGTCACGCCGCTGACCCGCAGCACAGGAGCCTGTTCGAGGAAGGTGCCGGCCAGGGCTTCGCGTACTTCCTCGGCCACGAGTTCGACATACTCCGCATCGGCCAGATCGATGCGCGTCAGGGCGACGACACCGCCGCGCAAACCCAGAAGCTGGCAGATCGCCAGGTGCTCGAGGGTCTGGGGCATCACCGATTCGTCCGCGGCGACCACCAGCAGCACCATGTCGAGACCCGTGGCGCCGGCCAGCATGTTGTGCACGAAACGCTCGTGGCCCGGCACGTCGACGAAGGAGAACCCACGTCCCGCGATCTCGGTGAAGGCGAAACCGAGATCAATCGTGATCCCGCGGCGTTTTTCTTCCTCCCACCGATCGGGATCGGTGCCGGTCAGCGCCTTGACCAGAGTCGACTTGCCGTGGTCGATGTGACCGGCAGTGCCGACGACGACGTGACGCGCATCGTTCATCGAAACTCGCAGCGGCTCACCTGCCCGCCACCGCGCAGGCGGTTTCGAGCACGATGCGGAAGTCGAAGGGCTTGGACAGACAGGGCCGGTCGAGTTGTCGGACCAGTGAGTGTTCGTCGAGGGCAGCGGGATCGCCGGTGGCGAAGACCATCCGCGCGATCAGTTCGGGTCGCCGACGGCAAACGGCCTCGAGGATCCTTGAACCGTCGATGCGCGGCATCCTCAGATCGCAGATCACCAGGTCGAGAGGATCGCTCAGCACGCGCCGCAGACCGTCGGCACCCTGGTGAACCTGCTCCACCGTTGCCCCCGCCTGACGCAGGAACTCGGTCAGGCAGTCGGCCACCGCCGGCTCGTCGTCGATCACCAGCACCCGCACGCCACTCAGCCGCCCCTCGGCGGCGATGCCCTCCACAGCCGCCGGCTCGGCAGCCGCGGGCGGTGCCTCCGCCGCCGAAGGGAGCAGAATCCGGAAGCAGGCTCCGCCTTCCTCGCTCCGGCCGACCTCGATGCTGCCGCCGAAGTCCTCGACCGTGGCCGCCACCTGGCTGAGTCCCAGGCCGGTGCCCTTGCCCTCTTCCTTGGTCGTGAAGAAGGGCTCGAAGACCCGCTCCCACAGGGCTTCGGGAATGCCCGGGCCGCTGTCGGCCACCAGCAGCAAAACCCGCTCTCCACAGGGGGAGATCTCCACCCGCACTTTCCGATCTCCGTCGTATTCTTCGAGAGCGTGCAGCGCGTTGGTCAGCAGGTTGATCAGGAGTTGCAGCAAGCGGTCGGCGCCGACCCGCACCGCCGGAGTGTCCGAGCTGACGCGTAGCGACGAGGCGATACCGGCGCCCCGATAGGGATAGGCCACCAGGGACAGGGCCTTCTCGGCGATCGCACCGAGGCAGACCAGCTCGCCCTCGCTCTCGTGGGAGCGAGCCAACGAGAGCATGTTGGCTACGATCCGCTGACAGCGGCGACCTTCCTCGACAATGGTGCCGATCCACTGCTCCCGCACCTCGGGTGCGTCGGCCGAGCCCAGCATTTCCGCATAGCCCAGAATCGTCGACAGGGGATTGTTGATCTCGTGCACCACGCCGGCGATCAACTCACCCATCGCGGAGAGCTTTTCCGCCTGGGCCAGTTGCTGGCGCTGGCGACGCTGCTCGGTGACCTCGTCGAGCACGAGCACGACTTCTTCCGCTTCTTCCGCCTCGACGCCCGCCACCGCCGGAACCAGACGCAACTCCAGCACCCGGCGACCCTCTGGAAAAAAGACCTCCGCTCCGGTGGAACGTCCGGCGAGGGCCGCGGCGATCTGGGGCAGGAGTTCGACCGATCCGAGGCGTTCGAGCACGCCACCGGCCTCCGGCCAGGCGCCGAAGCTCTCGAGTAGCCGGCGCGCGGCGGGGTTGACCAGGCGCAGCCGGCCTTCCCGTGTCAGCAGGGCCACCCCCAGAGGCAGGCCCTCCATCGTCCGCAGCAGGCGGTCCTCCTCCAGCCGTCGCTGGGCGGCCAGACGCCCCGCCGCGAGCACCAACGAGGCCTGCACAGCTCCCGCGATGCGCCGGGCCGGCGGCGGCACCGACCCCTGCCAGCCCAGCGCCACTCCCACGGCATCCTCGGCGCAGGGCAGAGTCAGCCAGGCGAGCGAGGGATCTGCGGCCAGGCTCCCCGCCGCACGGGCGCGGGCCCGGCGGGCCAGTTCGCCCTCGGGCCAGCAGACCACCGCCGGCTCGAGTCCTTCGGCTTCGAGGCGAATGGCACCACAAGCGGGAGCCAGCAGCTCCACCAGGCAGCGTCGGGCGCTGTCCATCAGCTCACGGGCTCCCAGGGCCCGGGCCAGGGAGCGATTCAACTCGAACAGGGCCGACAGTTCTCTGGCACTGCCCGTCTCTTCCTGCTCGCGATGCCGACCTCGGTGATGCTCGAGCGAGGCGGCGAGCCACGCGGCCTCCTGCTCGCAGGCCAGTGCCTCCGACTCGCTGAAAGCCCGACCGGCACGGGCCACGACCAACGCGCCGGCATTCTCGCCGAGGGGCACGACCATCGCCTGGCTCAGCGACAGGGAGTGGAGCAGATCCGCCAGCGGGCTGCTCCTCCCACTTCCCAGGGGCAGTTCTTCGGTACGCGCCGGTAGGACATCGAGTCCCACCGGAGGCAGGGCCAGGGGAACCCACTTCACGTCCTCGCGGCGCAGCGCCCGTCGCGGGGCGAGATTCCGGGGATCGAGCAGAACGAGCAAGTCGGCAGGGGGCCCGACAGCCAGCGCCCAGCGAGCCAGGCAGTCCTCGACATCCGCGGCACCGATCAGCGCGGTGGCCAGAGCCGCCCAGCGAGGCGCACGTGGCGGACCCTGTGGACCTGGGTCGTGCTCGATTCGCAAAGCACTCTCCCTTCGGACCCCGGCCGGGGCCCTTGCGGGAGATTGTAGCCGCTCGGGGCGGCGATGCGTCAGAGATTCGTGCGGGAACGGATGCCGCGCGAGGCGTAGCCGTTGTTGCGCGTCCCACGAAGATTGCGCGGGCGGGTGAACATCCGGCGCAGGCGCTGCTTGGCCTGAGTTTCGATCTGGCGCACGCGCTCGCGGCTGACCCCCATCTTCTCGCCGATTTCCTTGAGGGTCAGGATCGGGCAGCCATCGAGACCGAAACGGTGCCGGATGACGACCTTCTCCTGCTCGTTGAGATGGGCCAGCGCGCGCGTGACCAGGCCGGTGCCTTCCCGGCGCAAAACCCACTCTTCGGGACTGTCGGCATCACGATCGACCAGGTAGTCGCTGACGGGGGTCTTCTTCTCCTTGCCGATGGTATCGTCGATCGACATCTCTCGGGTGTTGACCTGCAAGACCTGATCGACCTTCTTCACCGACACCGACAGGCGATCGCTGATCTCGTGGCGCTCGGGGCGGCGACCGAGTTCTTTCCGCAAGGTGTGCTCGGTCTCCCGCACCTCCTTGACCTTCTTCATCTGGTAGGTCGGCACCCGCACCAGGTTCACCTGCTCGGCCAGGGCCTTGAGGATCGACTTGCGGATCCACCAGATCGCGTAGGTGATGAACTTGGTGCCCTTGGAGGGATCGTAGCGACGGGCCGCCTCGATCAGCCCCAGGTTGCCCTCGTTGAGCAGATCTTCGAGCGGCAGGCCCAGATTCCGGTATTCACTGGCCACCTTGACGACGAAGGAGAGGTTCGAAGCGACGAGAGTCTCGAAGGCTTCGGTATCGCCGTTCTTGACCCTCTTGGCGAGGCTCTGCTCCTGCTCTTTGGTCAGAAGGGGGTACGCGCGAATCTCTGTGAAGTATCGACTGAGAACGGTTTTCTCGCTGCTGTCGATTCCCATTTCGCTCCTGTGCCTCGCCGCAGACGCAAAGGAAGTGGAACCGACATCCCCGAGCCAGACACCGACTCGATTCTCGATCTGCCAGCTTTCCCTTCCCGCCTGTGCCGTCCTCGACGGCTTCTTCCCCGTTGCGGATGGAAGACTCCCCGTTTCCTCATCCGCTGGCGATACTGTTGTTTCGCGGTTGGACCTTGCCGATGCCTTTCAATCTTGCCCGGTCGCCAATATCGCCTTCTGTCTCTGTTGCCCAATTTGACGGCAAAACGGCTCCGCCGTCAACCGGGATTTCGTTTTCGAACAAAGAGCGAACCAACTTCGTCGAAAACGGATGACGTCCTCGTCACCCCTCCAGCCCGGAGACGCTCACTGCCACCCTCCGGGCCCTGCGCCGCCATCGTAGCTGCGAAACCTGGGCTTGCGCCGGAATCCTCCGAAGCCTCCGCCTCCCCCGCGACGCAGGACGAGGCGAATGTAGAGATAGCCTCCGGCCATGCCGCCGAGATGGGCGAAATGAGCGATACCATCGCCCGGGTTGGCGTCGATCGCACCGAAGAGATCGATCGCGCCGAAGATCAGCGCAAAGGTCCGGGCCCGAATGGGAAAGGGCAGCGGAAAGATGAACAGTTGCCGCTGAGGAAAGAACATCGCGTAGGCCAGCACCAGTCCGAGCACACCGGCGGACGCTCCGATCACCGGCTGGGGGCGCTGGGAGAACAGAGCGAAGAGGGTGTGCAGGACCCCGCCGCCCACCACGCTGGCCACGAAGTATTGCAGGAAGCCCCGGGAGCCGAGATAGCGCTCGACCTCTCCACCGAGCATCCACAGGCCCAGGGCATTCATCAGCAGGTGCCACAGGCCGCCGTGCAGCAGGGCGTAGGTCACCAACTGCCACAGGGCCAGGTAACCCGTGGAGGCCAGGTCGAGTCGCAGCCAGCGCTCGAAGAAGAAGAAACCCGCCTTGCCCAGCAGCACCTGAACAAAGAAGGTCGCGGCGAGAACGATCAGGATCCGCCGCACCATGGGAGTGACGGGTGGTGCGGCGAAAGTGGGGCCGCCACCGCCGGGAACGCCACGGTAGTAGGACATGTGGCGAACCTTACACCGTCGTTCGCCGACCGCCAAGAACCTGCCCACCAGCAAGGCGCCCCGAATTGACCGCGGTTCGGTGGGGAGTGTTCAACAACCGCCATTGGCACTGACGAAGCTGAGACCACAGTTTCTTTAACGTGTCCAGCGAGAAACCAGTCGAGGTCCGTGTGCGCGAAGGAGTGATGCTCCTGAAAGGGGAGGAGCGCGTCCTCAAGCGCCTGAGCGAAGTGGCCGGAGAACTGGCGCTTTCCGCCGAACCGAGCGCCGCCGAAGCGGCCATGGAAGCCCTGGCGCGCCGGGAAGGCTGCGTGGTGGTGACCAACCTCGACGGCCAGGCCGGTGGCGCCTGGCGCTGGCTCGAGCAGGCTCGACGCTGCGGCTTCGAGATTCCCCTGATCTGCGTCAAGGGCCCGACCACCGATCGCTGCCCGGAGGACGAGGCGACACTGGTCACCAACCAGGCGCGCCCCTTGCCGTCGATCTACTACGACCCACTGACCGGACTTCCCAACCGCGCGTTGTTCACCGAGTGGCTGGCTCGGGCCATCGAGCGCTCCCAGCAGCAGGCAGGTTACCGCTTCGCTGTCCTGCTGCTCGATCTCGACCGATTCAAGATCGTCAACGACAGCCTCGGTCACGAAACCGGTGACCGACTCTTGATCCGCGTCGCCCGGAGGCTGCTTGCCCACCTGCGTTTCTCCGATGCGGTGGCCCGGATCTCCGGCGACGAGTTCACGATCCTGCTCGACGACGTGGAGGATGCCAGCGATGCGGTGCGTATCGCCGAGCGCGTCCATGCGGCGCTGAAGGATCCCTTCCTCGTCAGCGGACAGGAAATCTTCCCCACGGTGAGCATCGGCATCGCCCTGTCGGTCACCGGCTACCAGCGCCCGGAAGAAATGTTGCAGGACGCCGAAACGGCGATGTATCGGGCGAAGAATACCGAAGCCGGCTACGAGATCTTCGACCCCGAGATGCGGCGCAAGGCTCGCGACGTCCTGCGCCTGGAGTCGGATCTGCGCGGCGCGATGGAGCGGCGCGAATTCGAACTCTACTACCAGCCGATCCTCTCGATGCCCGAGAGCAAGGTGCTGGGTTTCGAGGCGCTGCTGCGCTGGAATCACCCCGAGCGCGGTTTCGTCTCTCCGGGCGACTTCATCCCGGTCGCCGAGGAGACCGGCCTGATCGTTCCGATCGGCGACTGGGTGCTCGAGGAAGCCTGCACCCAGCTCTCCCGCTGGCAGGACGAGTTGCCCCACGCCAGGCAACTGACGATGAACGTCAATCTCTCTCGCAAGCAACTGTGTGACGGCGAGCTGGTCCCCCGAGTCGAGCAGATCCTTCGGCAGACTCGGATCGAGCCCGACCGCCTGAAACTCGAGATCACCGAGAGCATGGTGATGGAACGCGAGCAGGCGGCGATCGAGGTGCTCGCTCGCCTGCGCAGCCTGGGCGTCTTCCTCTGTGTCGATGATTTCGGCACCGGCTACTCCTCGCTCTCCTGCCTGCACCGGCTGCCGATCCAGACGATCAAGATCGATCGCTCCTTCGTCAGCCGCATGGGCATCGACATGGAGAGTTCGGAGATCGTCCGGACGATCGTCGCCCTGGCTCGCAACCTGAACAAGAAGGTGGTCGCCGAAGGCGTCGAGACCCTCGACCAGCTCTCCCGCCTCGAAGCGCTGGGCTGTGACCAGGCCCAGGGATTCCTCTTCTCCAAGCCGGTCAACGCCCGGGACGCCGAGGAGCTGATCGAGCGCGCCTACCTGCTGACACCTGCCACGCCCTGAGCCGCATCACGGGCCCGGCTCGGAGTTCCGCCGAGCCCCCTCACAGACCGAGGCGATCGAGAACGTTGTGCATCTGCACGCCGTGGACCAGGGTGATGCCCGCATCCATCGCGGCGGCCACGTGCAGCGCTTCGGTCATCTGCTCGGGATCGGCCCCTGCTTCGAGGCAGGCTTCGGTGTAGGCGTCGATACAGTAGGGGCACTGCCGGCAGTGGGCGACGGCCAGGGCAATCAGCGCCTTCTCTCGGCGGGTCAGCGCTCCGTCCTCGCCGGTGACCTTCCCGTAGTAGTCGAAGAAGAGGTCCATCAGCTCCTTGCGAAACTTGCCCACGTCCGCGAACTTCTTCAAGTCCTCGGATTCGTAATAGTTCATCTCTTCCTCCAGCCGGTTTCGGCAAGTGCTGCCGTTGTCGAGCGCGGGACGCGCGACGATGGCCGACCCCGGTTCGATGCACAAGCGTTTCAGCAAACGCTCGTGCACAAGACCGGGCTACGGACATCCCCCGCTGCCGTTACGCGCTCCGCCCTCGCTGCCCGCGCCCCAACCGCCGCGAGACAGGCCGAGTTCGAAACGCACCAGGTAGTAGAAACCCGTCCCGGCGACCGGAGCTTGTGTGTCCGGGTGATCAGCCGTGCTGGTATCGACGGAGTCGCTCTCGATGCAGGTCAACGGGCCGAGATCGACGCCGGAGGCGCCGCCCCCGAGCGCCGATAGCTCTCCGCGCACCACGTCGTAGACGGCGCCCTCCCCGCCGGGCACGGCGGTCCAGGTCACCACCGTCTCTGCCGGATCGCTCACCCGCACACCGGCCACCTCACCCTGGGTCTGAAGATCGAAGGCCAGCAGGAGAAAATCGTCGATCGCAGCTTCCACCACGTTTTCGGCACCATCGTCGGCGACCCGAAAGCGGAAGCGGGTATCGGCCGCCGGCGCCACCACCCCATCGAGCAGGACTTCCGCGCGCACCCAGGCCGGCGCCGCGTCGGCCGTTGCCGTGGTGGCCTGCAACGAGTCGAGCAGCAGCCAGCTCGTCCCGCCGTCGGTGGAGACCTCCAGGTCGAAGCGATCCACCGGATCCGCCGCATCCTTGCGCAGCCAGCGGCGCCAGCCGACCCGCACGCCGTACCAACCCGACAGGTCATAGGCCGGTGAGACGAGGGTCGTCACGCCACCATCCACGTCGTCGGACGTGAAGCTGGCGGCGGCCTGGTTACCGGTGACCCAGGCGTTGACGCCGGTGCCCGGCGTGGCATCGAAGCGCGGCGCGCCGAACTCCAATCCACCGAAGATGATATCGCCGTCGTGGGTCCCCTGGGGCTCGCCCCACTGCCACTGCCCATCGCTGGCGGTGTCTCCCGGAAAGCCCGCCGTCCAGGCCAGGGCGGTGGCAGGATCCTCGAAATCCTCCCGAGCCAGCACGGTGGCCCCGAGGGGCTCGAGGGCGACGTCCACAGGCAGATAGGGACCATCGGTCACCGTCACCGGGATGACCGCATCCGCGTAGCCCGGTGCCCGCACGCGCAAGGTGTAATCACCGGGAACGACGATCAGGTGGAAGCGACCGGTGTCTCCACGGCTGGTGGGCTGCCGTCCGTCGGGCAGGCTCATCTCGTCGAGGCTGATATCGGCCTCCAGCGGCGTGCCGCTGAGGGCATCGGTGACATGACCGCCCACCGCCGGCCCGCCGATACGCTCGATCAGCCACTTCCAGCCGGGTCGCTGCCCCTGCACGGTGGGGTCCCGGTAGGTGCCGTAGTCGGGACGGAAGCCACCCTCGGCACCGTTGTTGACCTCGGTGACGAAGGCGATCGAGCCGTTCTCCCGGTACTGATTGTCGCGACCGGTGCCATCGACCCGCGAGCCGTAGGGCGCAGGAGTGAAACCCTGGCCACCGTCGGCCTGCACCAGGCGCGCCGCGTAGTCCTCGGCAATGATGCGGGAGATGGAGGGATCGCTGCCCGGGATGGTGCTCAGCTTGGGCGAAAAGGACGGATCACAGGACAGGGCATAGAAGACGTCCTCACCGTAGGCATGGTATTCCACGTCGAACACCGGTCGCCACTGGCGCCCGAGTTCGATCAGCGCCTGGCTCTCGGGCTCGGAAAGCTCCTGGGGACCGCGATAGGTCGCCGAGGAGAAGGTGCTCGACGATCCTAGACACTGGTTGCCCCAACCCCACTGGTAATTCCGGTTGAGATCCACGCCGTCCTGGCCGTCGATCACTCCGTTGGCATCGTTGTCCCTGAGATTCTTGCGCCAGTTGTCGTCCACCTCGTGCACGCGCGCCACGCCGTCGGGATTGACCATCGGTACGCACCAGATCTGATAGCTGTCGACCATCGAGGTGATCTGCGGATCGATGCCGTAGTTGTCGGTGAGCTGATCGATGGTGTCCATCACCACCTCGGGTGTCATCACCTCCCGAGCGTGGTGAGCCGCGTTGAAGAGGATCGCCAGCTCATCCTCGTCCTGCTCGGCGTTGTCCGAAATCATCAGCCCCCAGATGGTTCTCCCCGCCACGCTCTGGCCCAGGGCCACCAGACGTGTGATCGCCGGATGGTCCGCGGCAACCGTTTCCAGGAAGGCCTGCACCTCGGCCGGATCGTGGTAGCGATCGTCCGGCAACGGGCCGTCGATGGCCCCCTGCCCCCCACTACCCTGCTCGAGGGGTCGGGGGGCGGAGCGGCGCTCGAGCACCCGCGCGACGAAGCCGAGGCGCACCAGGCGACGACGACCCGCCTCGTCGGTGATCACCTCGACCCGATCGTGCGCCAGCGCGTGACCGGCGATGTCGTAGCCGAGAGCCGAGAGCCGATCTCGGCCGGCGGCGTCGGCCTCCACCAGCAGCCGGTAGATCGGCCCCTCGGCGAAGGCGAGCCCGCCACAGAGCAGCAAACAACTCCAGACACACCACCACCAGCGACTGCGCCGACACCGGGCCATGGGGATCTCCTCTCGGAAGTGGCGAGAGTATACGTTTATGAGCCCGGCGAAGAAGTTTATTCGCTAACTATTCGCCCCCGCCCATCAGGAGCCGGGAACCGGACGGGAGCCCTGGCCATCATCGAAGGTGGTCGGCACCAGGCAGAGCATGACCAGCGGCTCGGCAGAATGGGTGTTGACGTACTGGTGCAGCGCCCCGGGGGGAACC